>JANMFT010000093.1:0-4798 GCA_031374255.1 Limoniibacter sp.
GCTAGCCGCCGTTGAGGCAGCGCTCCCCGCTGATATCGGGGTATTTGTTGCAGCAGTGGCAGATTGGCGCGTTGAGAATGCCGCGACCCAAAAAATGAAAAAGGACGCTGATGGCTCACCTACGCTCACCATGGCCGAGAACCCTGATATTCTCAAAACCGTTGGCCACCACAAACTACGCCCGAAAATTGTGGTCGGGTTCGCCGCCGAAACACAAAACGTGGCTGAATACGGCGCTGCCAAGCTTGCGAAAAAAGGTGCTGATTTTATTGTGGCCAATAATGTTTCGGCGGGATCAGCCATCTTTGGCGGAGATGAAAATACCGTAACAATACTTACCCAAAGCGTCGCCATGGCTTGGCCAAAGCTCACCAAATCAGAGGTGGCCAGCAGGTTGGCGGCATTGATTGCCGAACAGTTAAACAACCAATCCCATTAAAATCTGGTGTCACAGAACTGAAATATATATCCATTAATCACGAATTATGGATACATCGTCCGCCAGTTTCAAATTCTCTGCTTTGTCTCAGCCTGTCCGTTTGGACGTCTTCCGGCTGTTGGTGAATGCGGGGCCAAACGGTTTGGCTGCCGGAGATATCGCTGATGCATTGGCGGTTAAGCAAAATACCATGTCGGCTAGTTTGGCGGTGCTCCAGCGCTCCGGATTGATTTCCAGTGCGCGTTCAGGCCGCAGCATCATCTATCGCGCGGATATGGCGGCGATGTCTGGCTTGATTGGCTTCATGTTGCAAGATTGTTGCGGTGGCAAGCCTGAGCTGTGCGCGCCAGCTTTGCAATCCGTCATCAGCCCGACCACAAAATCCGAAACCCTATGCGAGTGCTAAATTATGAGCAGTGGTGTCTTTAATGTCTTATTTTTATGTACCGGCAATTCGGCACGCTCAATTTTGGCGGAAGCCATATTAAACCGTGAAGGCATGGGGCGGTTCAAAGCCTATTCGGCCGGTTCGCAGCCCAAAGGTGAGCCCCATCCCTACACAATCGATTTGTTGAAACGGCTCAACTACGACACCTCGTTTGCCCGCTCAAAACCATGGGATGAGTTTACTGTTTCAAGTGCGCCCAAACTCGATTTTGTGTTTACAGTCTGCGATTCCGCAGCAGCAGAAGCCTGCCCGGTCTGGCCCGGCCAACCGATGTCGGCCCATTGGGGCATTCCTGATCCAGCGGCTGCCGAAGGCACAGAAGCTGAAAAGCGCCTCGCATTTGCGGATGCCTACCGGATGATGAACGCACGTATTTCAGCCTTTGTGAATCTGCCAATGAGCAGCCTAGACCGGATGGCGCTGCAAAAGAAAATCACTGCAATTGGCAGTGCCAAGCATGATTGATTTGCAACGTCGTTTGGCAGCTGAGTTTACCGGCACGGCCGTTTTGCTTGCCACGGTCATCGGCTCCGGCATTATGGGGCAGTCACTGGCTGGCGGGAACGTTGCGATTGCTTTGCTGGCCAACGCCATTGCCACTGGCGCAATATTGTTCGTGCTCATTACGATGCTTGGCCCCATTTCCGGCGCGCATTTCAACCCTGCGGTGACGGCGGTTTTTGCGTTACGGCGGGAAATTTCGACCAGAAAGGCCGCATCATATGTGATTGCGCAAATTCTTGGCGGACTTACCGGAGTGGCAATTGCACACACTATGTTTGCCGAGCCGGTTCTTCAACTATCGATCACCAGCCGCACGGGCGGTGCCCAATGGTTTTCAGAAATCGTTGCGACTTTTGGATTGGTGATAACGATTTTGCTGACGTTGAAAGCACGTGCTGACGCCGTGCCTGTGGCTGTCGCGCTCTATATTACTTCGGCCTATTGGTTCACCGCGTCGACATCATTTGCCAATCCGGCGGTTACCTTGGCACGCGCATTTTCAGATACATTCGCGGGTATCCGCCTGATCGACGCGCCGCTTTTTATGGTCGCACAAATCATTGGCGCTCTGGCTGCATTGGCATTTTGCAATTGGCTTTTACGAAATGGGAAACAAAAATGATTGTCATTCATCATAACCCGGATTGCGGCACGTCGCGCAACACGCTGGAAATGATCCGTGCATCGGGTATTGAGCCGGTAATTATCGAATATTTGAAAATCGGCTGGACCAAGCCCTATTTACAGACGCTGTTTTCGGGTGCGGGTCTAACGCCAAAACAAGCAATGCGGGTGAACGGCACGTCCGCCGAAAGTTTGGGGTTAATAGCTGATGACATTTCAGATAATGAAATTTTTGAAGCCATGATTGCGCACCCAATTCTGGTCAACCGGCCATTTGTGGTATCGCCAAAAGGTATCCGGCTGTGTCGCCCCTCTGAAGTTGTGTTTGAGATTTTGGACAACCCGCTGCCCAAGTTTACCAAGGAGGACGGGCAGCAGGTCTGAGGTAAAGTTTACGCCACGTCCGATTTGAAAACCCTAACAATCCTTTCCTAGTCCTTAACCGCCTCTCAACTGTTATTGCTTAATAATTTGGTATCGCTGGTGGTGGCGGGGCCGCTTTGTGACAAGAATTGTGACAAGCGGTGAGCTCCACAAGAACTGGCAGTGGGTTTATTTGTGCGCAGTTGCGCATAAGGGGCACTGCGTATGAATGGCTTAGAAGACGGATTGCGCGGCAGCTTGGTTGATCCTTCAACACAGTATTTGTCCGTACTGGTCAATGCTGGCAGTGGCGGTGTCAGCCAATGGCTTTTGGTCGCAACAATACTGGTCATGTTTATGCAGGCAGGATTTCTGCTGCTTGAATCGGGTTCGGCCCGCTCTAAAAACACTATTAATGTCAGCCAAAAAAATGTCGTCAATATGATCATTTGCGGCTGCGCATTTTTGACCGTTGGAGCGTCCATCATGTTTGGCGCAGGCCCAACCGGTTGGTTTGGTTTTGGCGGGTTTGATCTTACAAATAGCGACACGCAATTAAAGCTGCTGTTTCAATTCGCGTTTTGTGCAACCGCCGCAACGATTATATCGGGCGCGGTCGCTGAACGTATGACATTTGCGGTCTATATGCTCATCACCGCCATTATGGCTGTGCTGGTTTATCCGGTGTTCGGCCATCTCGTTTGGGGCAACGCGCTAATCCCGGGCAATCCGTCGTTTCTAGCCGATATGGGCTTCCTTGATTATTCAGGTTCGACTGTCGTTCATGCCATTGGCGGCTGGGCTTCACTTGCGGCGGTTATCGCAATCGGCCCGCGAAAAGGACGTTTTGACGTTAATGGCGGCGTAAAACCGATGCCGGGGCATTCGTCGGTGCTTGCGCTGTCCGGGTTGATGATTTTGGTCATCGGGTGGGTCGGCTTTAATACTGGCTCAGCCACGCCCGGCTCTGCACAGTTTTCACAAATCGCGCTGAATACCATTACCGCCATGTCATTTGGCGGTGCAGCCGGTATGGCCTATGATATGGTTGTCAATAAAGGCCGTTTGCGCCCGCGTGCCAGCATTTCAAGCATATTGGGCGGTTTGATCGCGATTACAGCTGGTTGTGCCTATGTCGACCACAATAGTGCTGTCATAATCGGCGCAATCGGCGGCCTGACAGCTACGATCATGTCAGATGTCCTGCTTGAAAAATTTAAACTTGATGATCCGGTTGATGCCATTGCCTGTCACGGGTTTACGGGCCTCGTCGGCACGTTGCTAGTCGCGCCGTTTGCACTACCGGAATATCTGGTCAATGGCTCAAGGCTGGAATTGCTGGCTGTGCAGGCCGGCGGCTCTATGATTGCTTTTGTCTGGGCATTCGGTGTGACGTTCGGTGTTTTGTTCATCATGAAGCGTTCCGGTCTGGCCATACGTGTTTCGGCTGAGGCTGAAGAGATCGGACTCAATCTATCTGAGCACGGCGAGGGGTTTGATATTGAGGGCCTAAAACAACTCATGGCAACGCAGCACAATAAAAATCCGTTGCGCAGTGAGGCCAATGTTTTCGACGGCGTCGGTGGCGAGGCGATAGATGAAACCAATGGCTATGACCGGAATAATGCCATCGGGTTCGTGGGCCAAGTCGTTGGCAAAGCCAACGCGATTCGCCAAGAGCATCTGCAAAATATTGAGCGGCTCAATGATATCGAAAAGGTTGGTAACGACTGGCTGTTTGAAACCAGTGCCGATATGCGTATTAGCAGGATTTCGGAGAAGTTTTTCAAAACTTTCGGCGAAAAAGCCCGCAACGTCGTTGGCCGCAGTTATTTTGACCTTTTGTCAGCGCGTGATGTTTCAGTTGAAAGCCATAAAAATCAGGTGACGCGCCGCGAGGCATTTGATGACATTCAATTTGGCGTGGTTGGCCCCGATAGAATTGAACGGATATTTTCGGTGTCCGGCGTTCCTAAATTCAGCGCCAACGGCCAGTTTGAAGGCTATCGCGGGCGGGCAGCCGACGTCACTGATAAGGTGAAAGCCGACGCAGAAATTCGTTTTATGGCGATGCATGATCATTTGACTGGACTTAAAAACCGTGCCGCCTTTGATCACATCAGCGCGGGTGTTCTTCAAAACAACCTGCGCGTCGTCATTGGTACAATCGATCTTGATGGCTTTAAAAACGTCAACGACACATTCGGCCACCAGACCGGCGATGCTCTCTTGAAACTGGTTGCAGGTCGCCTTTCAGCGCAATTGGGCGATGATGCTGTTGTATCGCGATTTGGCGGTGATGAATTTGTGTTTGCCAAACCTTTGGAATGTGCCGATTGGCAATCAGAGTTAAAACTCATCTGCGATGGGCTTGTGGACGCACTGTGCGAGCCATCCACCATGGACGGCTTGGAATTATT
>JANMFT010000112.1:0-8476 GCA_031374255.1 Limoniibacter sp.
CCAAGCCCGCGAGCGCTTTCCGGTTTGCCGGAAAGGTCAGCAGATCCGGCGCAATTCCGGGGCCGACGGTATAGTCCGGATAAAAGAGAGTGTGAGCAATACCTTTGCCTGCGCAACCCGCGCTCGCGAGGGCGTTATCACATGTCGTCCTGATTCATGGCTGAAGAAAGGAAGACATCATGAATCAGACCCTACAAAATAACCGCGCTTATTTGGGCGCGCTCTATATGGTGCTTGCGGGCATTACCTTCGCGGTGATCAACGCGATCACATTTAAGGTAACAGCCAGCCCCGATTTCGGCGGCCTTGGCTTTGCACCGCAATCCGATACGTTTTGGCAATATGGCTTTGCGCTATTGATCTCCCTGCCGTTTTTGTGGCGCGCGGGACTTTTAAAGTTCAAAACCAAACAGCCGATCCCACACCTGATCCGCGTGGCGCTTTCGGCAGCTGGCCTCCAAGCCTTTGTCTATGCGCTTTCTAAAGGCGTACCGGTTTGGCAGGTTGTCGCCCTCACCATGACAGCACCGTTTTTCGTGCTGATTGGCGCAAAGTTCTTCCTCAAAGAGAACGTGACCGCCAACCGCTGGATTGCTTCAATCATCGGCTTTGCAGGCGCACTGATTGTCACCAATCCATTCAGCGAGCAGTTCAACGTCTATTGGCTGCTGCCCGTGATTTCGGCGGTTTTATGGGGCGGCGCATCGTTGCTGACCAAATACCTCTCGCGCGAAGAAAGCGCCGAAACTTTAACGACCTGGCTCCTGCTGCTGCTCACACCGATCAATTTGTTTTGGGCGGTTGGTGCGGGCTTCCAGGTGCCAATGGGCAATGTGCTTTGGATGATTATTATTGGCGGGTTTCTCGTATTCCTCGCGCAGTTTTTCCTATCCAAATCCTACGCCACCGCCGACGCTAATTTCGTGCAACCGTTTGACGATTTGAAGCTGATTTCAAACGTGCTCGTTTATGGCGTGTTCTTTGGATATTGGCCAAGCGGCGTCATTTGGCTCGGTCTGGCTCTGATTATGTCCGGCTCATTGTTCTTGCTGTGGCAGGAGACGAAGCGGCACGATATGGAGTTAAAGGCGGCTTAAGATCAACGGTTACAGTGCACTTGATTACTCAATTTGGAAGTTGGCACAGGCTTTTACTGTCAGCGATGATTGGGTGGTTAAGTGTGCTGATGCCGTAATTCGGAGAAGGGAAGATAATTAAATATGGAAAAATCCCATCATCTAAGAATCGAAGCAGTTGAAAATCTCGTCAACTTGAACTTTGACATTCAAAAATGTTTAGAAGAAATCCAGAAATTCGATTGGGATTACAACGGAGTACCCTTTGTGCTGAAAAGGGTAGAAGTTGAGAAAGTATTAGCGCTGTATTTACGTGGTGAAATTACTTCTGAAATAGTTGAGACTTGGGCGGACGCAATCGAATTGAGGGAGGATATTGCATATGAGGAAGCAGACGAGTCATGGGTTGATAATGTGATTTATTATCTAGCGAATCCACTACTGAATGAGCCAACTTCCATTTTCTTAGTTCAGAGACTGTTGAAAGATGAGTTTAAAATTTTAGATGACCAATGACATTACAATGACTGGCATCGAAATTATCCTTTCTCCGCACCACGCCCGTGATTCCACGCAATCTGAAACCTTCACTGCCAATGACAACCTTTTGTCTTGCACCTGCAATCTTCAAGGGGCATGGCCTACTGCTTGCAACTATGCTTCGGTTCGGGCATTCGCCCACATTCACCAGCTTCTGCCCTCATTCTTCATGGTGAGGACGGGCGAAGCCCGTAAACTCGAACCACGAAGAATGTTGCCATAAAAATATCTTGAAGTTCAGTGCGGCCTTCGTGGTTCGAGACGCCGCAAACGCGGCTCCTCACCATGAAGGAGACAGAGCTTTATACGCGCACCCACCCCTACCCCTGATCTTCCGGCAAACTTACCCCGTCATCGGCATCCATCGCACTTAAAAACTTGCCGAAATCTTCGGCGCTTTGGAAGTTGTGATAGACGGAGGCGAAGCGGACGTAGGCGACGTCGTCGAGGCCTTTGAGGGCGGCCATGACGTGGTGGCCGATGTCGTCGGATTGGATCTCGGCTTCGCCAAGGCTTTCAAGCTGGCGCACGACACCTGAAATCGCGCGCTCCACACGTTCGGAATCAACTTCGCGCTTGCGCAGCGCCGTCATAATGGAGCGTGTGAGTTTATCGCGGTCGAACGGAACGCGTTTGCCGGAGCGTTTGAGCACCGTGAGTTCGCGCAGTTGCACGCGCTCAAACGTCGTGAAGCGCCCGCCGCAATCGAGGCAGACGCGGCGGCGGCGGATTGAAGTCACGTCCTCGGCAGGACGCGAGTCCTTAACCGAGGTGTTATCTGATTGGCAAAATGGACAGCGCATCGCTGCCCTATAGCAGCGCTTACATCATTTCGTAAATCGGGAAGCGCCCTGACAGAATTTTTACTTTTTCCTGAACATGGGCTTCGGTCGCAGCATTGGCTTCGGCTGAACCTGAGTCGCGCAGACCATCCATGACTTCGGTGATCAGTTCGCCGACTTCTTTGAATTCCGCCACGCCAAAGCCGCGCGATGTTGCCGCCGGTGTGCCCAAACGAATGCCTGATGTGACCATTGGTTTTTCAGGGTCGTTTGGCACACCGTTTTTGTTGCAGGTGATAAACGCGCGGCCAAGAGCGGCTTCCGCCGCTTTGCCGGTGACTTTCTTCGGACGCAAATCAACCAGCATCAAATGGTTGTCAGTGCCGCCGGACACGATGTCAAAGCCATTGGCCACCAAAGTTGCGGCAAGTGCTTTGGCGTTGTCGGCGACTTGTTGTTGATAGACTTTGAAGCTTGGGTCGAGCGCTTCGCCGAAGGCCACGGCTTTGGCTGCAATCACGTGCATCAACGGGCCACCCTGCAGGCCGGGGAACACGGCAGAGTTGATTTTTTTCGCAATATCTTCGTGGTTGGTCAGCACTAGGCCGCCGCGCGGGCCGCGCAAAGTTTTGTGCGTGGTCGTTGTCACAACATGGGCGTGTTCCATTGGCGACGGATGCAAACCAGCGGCAACCAGACCGGCAATATGCGCCATATCCACCCAGAAAAATGCGCCAACTGCATCAGCAATGGCGCGGAAGCGGGCAAAATCGATAATGCGGGAATAGGCCGAACCACCGGCGATAATCATTGTTGGCTTGTGCTCATGGGCAAGCGCTTCCACCTGATCATAATCAATGAGGCCGGTTTCAATGTTCAAGCCATATTGGATGGGGTTGAACCATTTGCCGCTCATGTTGGGCTTTGCGCCGTGGGTCAAATGCCCGCCCGCATCAAGCGACATGCCCAAAATCGTGTCACCCGGCTTGGTCAGCGCCAGATTGACGGCCTGATTGGCTTGGCTGCCGGAATTTGGCTGAACATTGGCAAAACCGGCGTTGAAGAGTTTTTTGGCGCGCTCAATAGCCAATTCTTCAGCGATATCAACGAAGTGGCAGCCGCCATAATAACGTTTGCCGGGGTAACCTTCGGCATATTTATTAGTCATCACCGAGCCTTGCGCCTCAAGCACAGCGCGGCTCACGATGTTTTCAGAAGCAATCAGCTCAATTTCATGTTGCTGGCGACCGAGTTCTTTGCGCACGGCATCGTAGATTGCGGGGTCGCGCTCGGCCAATGTGGCTTCAAAAAACGGATCGGTGTTGCGAAGAACGTGCTGATTCATGGAAGTGCCCTCAGGTGATGAAACGCGCATAGCATACAGCCAGCGCCTCGCCAACGCAGGAAACGCCACATTGTGACGCATGCGAAAGACCTGTTCCGCGGCGTAATATTTACAGCCTGACTTCCTCGACCGCTGGCGTGATGTTCAACTCGTCGGCACCGTCACGTTTGTAAATGTCATCGCGAAAGTGAACCGCGCCATTCGGCGTTGCCCAAGCTGTGATGTAGGTGAAATAAAGCGGCACCGGATCGACCATCGGAATGGGCGTGTTGACGCGCGAGTCAATTACGGATTCAACTTGCGAACGCTCCCACCCGGGCGTGTTACGAAGCAACCACAGTGACAAATCCTTGACGTTATGCACGCGCACACAGCCAGACGAATTGAAACGCACGGCGTTCAAAAACAGGCTCTGCTGCGGCGTATCATGCATGTAAACCGCATGTGGATTGGGAAAGTTAATCTTCATCGATGACATGGCGTTAATTTTGCCGGGGTCTTGGCGGAGCATATAATTTACCGCATCGTTGGTGTTCCAATCAATTGCCGTTGGCGGCACTTCTTCACCTGTCGATTCATTGAAGATGCGGATAGCGTTCCGCGTTAGATATTCCGGATCTTTGCGCATGACCGGAATAATATCTTTTTCAATGATAGATTTTGGCGCTGTCCAATAAGGGTTCAAAATCACCTCATTGATTTTTGAATTCAAAATGGGCGTTTGCCGGTCGATTTTACCCACAATGGTATTGTGGCGTTGCACCACGACATCGCCCTCAACCATTTCCAGCTCGGTTGCCGGAATGTTGACCATAACATAACGCTCGCCTTTAAAGCCGGCCATCGAGCGAAGGCGCACAAGATTGGTTTGCAGCTGGCTTAAGCGCACATCCGCGCCGACATTGATGGTCTTGAGCGTGGCATTGCCGATAACGCCGTCATTCGGCAAACCATGGCGGGCTTGGAACCGTTTCACGCCAGCATCCACAAACGAGTCAAACGTATCGGAAATACCTGCTTTCGGATCAATATCTCCCGAAATGATAAGTCTGCGCCGCAATTGTTCAACGGCGGGATCGCGAAAACCGAGTTTCATCTTTTTGGTGGCTTGAACGACAGGCCATCCGCCCTGGGCCACGATATTTGAATATTGGCTGATCGCCTGCTCGACATAGCTGATAGTCTGTTCGCTAAAAATCGGCAGCGATGAAGCTACATCTTGTTTGGACTTTGCGCCGGTATCAAACTGATCGTTCCATTTGCCGCGCGACGGATCTTGAATGATATCGTCAATTGTCAATTGCTGGGCAAATGCGATTGACGGCGAAAATGCAACTGCTGCGGTTAGGCCGGCAATAAAGGCGCGCCGCGAGGCGTGCGCCCGCGCACCGGCATTTTGTGCCTGATTTATCAAATTCGACCGGTCAGCTGCCATTTTAACGCCCTTTAGCGCCCGGATGCGGACGCAATCTCTCATGCCTAACGTGCAGCCTTATGGTTAAGTTTCATTAAAATCAAAGGCCGCATCAAACATATTTGTCGGCCTGCCATACACAGACGAATGTGGCAACGATATGGTTTGGGTTAAGAGCAGCCAATGACACCAAACAAATTCGCAAAATGCACAAAAGCCCGCCCCGGACTGGAGACCGGAACGGACTTTTTACAAACCTCGAAAACTCAGAGGCGATAGAGAATGGTATCGTTCCAGAACCGGTCGAGGCGGAGCAGCGATTTGTTCAGTGCCGCAAACTCCTCAACATTCAGTCCACCCACTTTTTCGATGGAGCCTACGTGGCGCATATAAAGATCCCCAACAATATCGGCTATTTCCTGACCTGTTGGTGTCAAGCTGACACGCACCGCGCGGCGGTCAATGCGTGAGCGCTGATGATTCATGTAGCCGAGATCAACCAGCTTTTTCAAATTATAGGAAACGTTTGATCCAAGGTAAAAACCACGTGAACGCAGCTCACCTGCTGTCAGTTCAGAATCACCAACGTTGAACAGCAGCAAAGCTTGAACCGCATTAACGTCACCACGGCCGCGGCGGTCAAATTCGTCTTTAATGACATCAAGCAAGCGGCGGTGAACGCGCTCAACCAATTGCAATGTTTCAAGATAACCTGCTTTGATCTCTGAAAAATCAGGTGCGGTAACGGGTTTAGCCGCTGGCGAACGAAGCGCCACGTTTGAGAGTGCCATATTAAATGCCTTCCTGTTTGTCCCTGGCGGTTTGGGTTTTTTTGTTTCCGCCTATGGACCCAACATATCGAAGGTGATTCAAATTTAACTTAAAAACCAAGCTAAATAAAAGGTTACGGTAGTCTCACGCAATTTGTGCTTAATGCTTTGCCAATGCGCGCTTGCGCTTGCCGAGATAAACATAGAACCAAAACACACTATAAGTGCTTAATAGTATGGTAATGATGATGATCAACTGACGATTCAAGCCAAAATACTGTGAGAACAGAGTGTGCATTAATATTTGTATTAAGCAGGCCGCAATCCATATGATAAGTCCCCAGCGGGTAAGTTGCCAAAGGCCAAATCCGGCGGCGGCATAAAGGATGGTGAGCGTGGTTGTTACCGTGCGCCATTCAACCGGCATCAAGTCAAAACGGCTCGGGCTAAGACCGGGAAAACCTATTAAACGTGCCATTGCTAAAATCGCAAAACCAAGTGCGACAAGCCCGAGCAAGCGGTTGAACAGCGCAAATAATTCTTCGCCCGGCAATGGAACGCTGCGGCGTTTTTTACGGTCTTCTTCAACGGTGAAGCGCATTGTTAAATCTCAAACGTCAAATCACCTTCCGGTGGTGCACTAAAGAAAGATGCTACCAGCTTCGGCTCAACATCTGCAATTGATGCGTGCAGCCAATTTGGCGGTGTTGAGCGGTCAATAATCACTGCCCGAATGCCTTCATAAAGATCAGGCCCGTTCAGAATACGGCTGACCAATTGGTATTCCATGGTCAGACATTGTTTCAAGGATAGGTATTTCCCGCGTTTGAGTTGTTCAAACGCAAGGCTGAGAGAAAGTGGTGATGCCGCCATCATTCGCTTGAGCGCGGTTGAAAGAAACGGATTGTTTTGCGATTTCAATGCGAAGTGCTGGACGATATCTTGCAATGTTTCTCCCGCAAATATGTCGGCAATGTCGGATGCATGGGATTGCAAAGCATTGGAATTGGGTCCGCCGCGTAAATTTTGCAAAATCAATTCGGGTTCTTGGCAGCGCAGAAGTTTTTTGCGCAATAACTCAATGTCACTGCTATTGCAAAAATGGGTGGCAATACCAGCCTCAAGGCATTCTTCCGCGCCTATCATTGTGCCAGTCAGTCCAAGCATAGACCCGAAATGGTTTTTCAAGCGCGGCAAAACATATGAGCCACCGACATCGGGAATAAGGCCAATACCCACTTCCGGCATAGCGAACCTGGTGTTTTCAGTGACTATGCGGTGGCTGCCGTGCATTGAGATGCCTGCACCGCCACCCATCAACACACCGTCCATCAAGGCAATATAGGGCTTGGGGAAAGTCGCGATTGCCTCATTCAACCGGTATTCATCGCGGAAGAATGCATTGCGGGGTGTCCCCGCTTTGAACCCGTCATACAAATCGCGGATGTCGCCGCCTGCGCAAAACGCGCGTTTCTCACCGGTGTCAGCGCTTACAACGACGTGGGATATTGAGGCGTCACCGGCCCACAGCCTCAAGCCGGCATAGAGCGCTTTCGCCATGTTGTGCGTGAGTGCGTTCAGCGCTTGCGGGCGTGTAAGGCGGATATCAACGGCACTGCCATACTTTGTAAATGCAATGTCTGAGGCAGCATTGAACTGCGAAGGTAGATCAGAAAAGATAGCAGTGTCATTCATAGCCCTGCTATCCCGCCAACAAATGATTGCGTCAACCAAGAACTCTCATTCTTTCAGCGCCTTGTGCACCCTGCCCCAACATGCGAATTCTCGGCAAACATGAATGGGCCATCCAATATGACATCTCACAAACCCGATATCGACGCCATCACCGGCCATCGCCGTTTTCGCCGTTTGCGGAAAACCGAATGGGCGCGGCGAATGGTTAGGGAAACGGAACTGACAGCCGCCGATCTGATTTGGCCATTATTTGTGGTTGAGGGTGAAGACAAAGCTGAGCCGATTGCCTCTATGCCCGGTGTATTCCGGTATAGCCTTGATATGGCGGTGCGCGAATGCGAACGCGCAGCTAAGCTTGGCATACCAGCCATTGCTTTGTTTCCGCATGTGGGAATGGAACTGCGTGACAGCACCGGCAGTGCCATTCTGGACGAGAATAACCTCATAAACAAAGCCGTTCGCGCAATCAAAAAAGCTGTGCCGGATTTAGGCATTATCACTGACGTCGCGCTCGATCCGTTTACCAGCCATGGCCATGACGGCGTCATGCGCGACGGGGTGATCCTGAACGACGAGACCGTGGCGTTGCTGTGCCGCGCTGCTGTTTCTCAGGCTGCTGCGGGTGCAGACATCATCGCGCCATCAGACATGATGGACGGCCGCGTCGGAGCCATCCGGCAGGCGTTGGATGCAGCGGGTTATAATGACGTGCCGATCATGTCTTATGCCACCAAGTTTGCTTCGGCCTTTTACGGCCCGTACCGTGAGGCTGTAGGCACCGATAAAACACTCAAGGGCGATAAAAAGACCTATTATATCGACCCGGCCAATGGCGATGAAGCGGAACGCGAAGC
>JANMFT010000177.1:0-10130 GCA_031374255.1 Limoniibacter sp.
CTTCGCGTAAGAATGTTGGATTTGCAGAATGTGCTGCGGCGATCGAAGAGGGGCGGATTTTGGATAACATTATCCACCCCGTCAGACAAAACCAACGCATCTATATCTTAGAAATTGACGATTACGCGTTTGCCGTTCCCTATGTGTTTGATGGTGACGCCCTTTTCTTAAAAACGATTTTTCCAAGCCGGTTGTACACAGCGCAATATCTAAGGAAGATGCAATGAAACAGGATAAAGACCTGCCCCCAATCGTCACTGAATTTTATGATGACGAAGAAAAAGAACTTTACCATACCATTGAAGCGGGCGAGTTCGTTTCCATTCCCGGCGGACTCACCCCTGAACACAAAGCCGAATTGCAGCAAGCCGCGCGTAACACGCTCAATGGCGGCGAGCGTGTGCAGATCACGCTGCGCGTTTCAAAATACAATTTGACAAAACTGAAAGCGCGCGCATTTCGTGAGGGCATGCCGTATCAAACGTTGATCAATTCAATTTTGCATAAGGCGGTGAATTAGGCGCTGCTTTGCAGACTATTTCCCAAAAAAACCACTCCCGGCAAATCTTTGAAATGCGCGTCGCAGGTGATTAATTCAGCCCGGTTGATTTTAGCCGCTGCATAGATGATTGCATCAGCGGTCGATAATTTGTGCTCGACACATAATTTCGCGGCGTAAATCGCCACATCAGTAGTAAGCGCAACTACAACACAATAGCTTGAAAAAGACAGAAGTCTTGCCGCTTCTTGATCCGAGAGATTTCGAAGAGCCCACTTCTCCAACTCCAGTTGAACAATTGTTGGGACGACCCAGCTGTCAATTTCCGGCACAATGTCGCGGACGCTTTGACCAACACCAGAAGCTTTTAACATTTCAATCCAAGCTGAAGTATCAATCAGCTTCTTCAATACCGATCACTCCTGTCGCGATACTCGCCAATCTCTATACCTTTGGCGATTCCAACCAATTCATCTAGAGATGGAACACGGACAAGAGAATAGTAACCTTTACCACGAGGCACAAAGGCGAACTTGTCACCAGGCTTCCAGCCTTCGCTGTCGCGAACTTCCTTTGGGATCGAAATTTGAAACTTTGATGAAAGGGTAACATTACCCATAATCTGCATTCCTTTGATCGATGTCATATTCGTAAGAATATAGCATCCGCCCAAATATTTTGCAAAGTCTATTGCATCAAATACCGCTGTTTCGCCGTGCAGCATCCGCCCTTTCAATAATTTCCCTCAGCAAATCATCATGTGAAATTTTCAATCCCGTAGTGGCAATACACAACCCATCTGCGCCAAGTTTTGCATTTGCGCCACGCGTCATTCGCACCATGCGCTTGAGGCTTAAACTCTGTTCAACATCGGGTGGCACGGCGATGACGATAATTTTCTGCCCGTGGCTGGCCCACACGCCAATATCTTGCATCGCTGACCAAGGGATTGGCCTTTCTGCAACGCGGGTATCGAGCAAACCTTCAGGCGACAACGTAACAACCGTTTTTGATGACGCAAAAAAACGCGACACCGCAACCAACAGGCACGCTCCAAAAAACAAGAGGCCAAACCAGCCGATGAATTGAATAAAACTGCCGTCCACATTTGGAATAATACCAAAGGCAATCACACCAGACGCACCCGTCATAATAATGCCAAGCACAACCAATCCCACTAGCTTTGCAGGCGAGCCTTTAATCTCAATGGATTCACTGTTCAAATTCACGATAAACTCCCGAGGTTGGAAGAAATTTAGTCATCGGCATGCCGTTAACAAGCTGGAAAAGGCGAGCCGAAATAGGCAATCGACAATCTGCTTCCTAGTGGCATGTCGTTGACCGCTTCTTGCAAAATCCGTAGGGCTGTCGAAATTCAACGTTCACTTGGTTTTGACATGAGCAAGCTTTCATCTTTCATCCGTTCCATCAAATCCCAGATGAAGGAAAATGAAATCATAGTGTCCGGCCAGCCGCCGTTTCGAATGGCCACGTTTTCGAGCGATCAAGTGATCGGCCGCACAATTCGCGAACAGGGCCAATGGCAGGAAAACCATATTATAGATGTCGTCAAATGGCTTGGCATTAAAATTGAAGATAAAACATTTATTGATGTTGGTGCAAATATCGGCACACATTCCATAGCAGCACTGAACTATGGTTTTTCAAAAGCCGTGTGCATTGAGCCTGAGCCAAATAATTTTATGCTGCTGAAGATCAATCAAATCCTCAATAAAGTTGAAAATCGATGTTCGAATTTCAACATGGCAGCCTCAAATAGTGATGGGCAATTGTTGTTTGAATTGAATGACAGCAATCCTGGCGATCATAGGGTAAGGGTGGCTGGCCTCGATCAAATCCAAAGTGACACTTCAGCATCAAAACGATTTTTAAATGTCTCTTCAATGTCATTAGATCGTATTTTGGCGACTGCTTCCAAGTCAGTTGGCGATATTGGGCTGGTTTGGATCGATACTCAAGGTCATGAGGGGCATGTGCTCGCGTCAGCTGAATCACTGCTCAATTCCGGTGTGCCGATTGTGCTTGAGTTTTGGCCCTTTGGTCTCAATCAAGCTGACGGTTATAGTCTTTTGCGCCCGGTATTAGCCCGATCCAAACTCTATGATATTCGCAAAATAAACATTTCGAACAACCCGTTGGATATGGCTGACATCGATAAGATGTATTCCGCATGGGTCGAAAATGAGTTTGAACACACCGATTTTCTTCTTTTGCCAAATTAGAGCATCGTGCGAAAAAGTGTGCGCGGTTTTTCGCTAAAACGATGCGACAAAACAATAACTTAGAGCAATAGTTCCGATTCTATAGGAACACCCGTTGCTCTAACTTAATCAATTACGCAGCCAGCGCTTCCAATCCCTGCCGCTGCCTAAAACTTGTCCGTAAATATTCCGCTGCTGCCAGAACTGGCGCCTGTGGTTGTTCGGTTATAATCAAGCCTAGTGCATGCATTCCAAGCGAAGGCAAACCATGCCGCGCATCGGCTTCAATAATCTGCCCGCCCAAAGCCGAAAGCGCCATTGGCGATACAGCCAAGTCAGCCAGCACCGCCGCACGCTGACCGGAAATATTGGCCGATTGAAACGCAATTCGATAAGCCCGCTTTTGACGTTCCAGCCCGGCGGTGCCGGCTTTGCGCCAAGCACAGCTTTCCTCCCAAACCGAAATTGGCAAAGGTATTTTTTCAGCGGCAATTCCGCCACGCACAGTGGCCCATACCAGCCGCTCGCGAAACAGAACTTCAGCGAGACCTGTGCCTTCAATACCAGATTCACAAGTGACCAATGACAAATCTATCGTCTTTGCCCTCACCTTTTCGATGAGAGTTTTGGAGCTGTCAACAAACACATTGACCGTAATGCCAGGATGGCTATCTGCCAGCATGCGCAACATATTTGGCAAAAACCGCTCTGCAACATCATCCGGCGCACCAAGACGCACTTCACCCGCCACATCGGGCGTAATGAACTTCGCAACTGTTTCTCGATTCATTGCGAGCAGGCGCCGCGCATGTTCAACCAGCAATTCACCATCGCGGGTGAGCGAGACTGAACGGGAATCGCGCGCTAGCAACTGGCGGCCCAAAACATCTTCCAGCTTTTTAATCTGCATGGAAACCGCAGATGGCGTACGCAACACAAAATCTGCAGCCGAAGCGAAACTGCCAGTATCGACAATCGCAAGAAATGTCCGCAGCAAATCCAACTCTAACAGTGGTAGAGAATTCCGGCTCATGGCGCTCACCTTCAATCATCATTTTTTCTTCATTGAAACTCAATATCATTTCGTTTGATTGATGCAAGGGTAAAGTTCATATTCGCGTTGTCACCAAAACCACAGGAGCATGACACTATGAAATCGCCCTCACTCATCAACCGCGCTGTAGATGCGTTTCACCGTTACCATGTCAAATTGATCCGCCGCCGCGATGCGTCCAAAGTCGAGGGCCTACCCGATTATCTCTTGAAAGATATCGGCTGGCCTGCGTCTACGCTGGATGTGTGCAAAGATTGCACACAATGAAAACACACTATAGCGGGCGGAGGAGCTTTCACGCCGCCCGCTTTTGATTTGCCTTTTTGCGACGTTTTTAGCGTTTGGCCTTGACATTTTCCCGCGCGACAGTTTGTTTGGCGTCGCAATAAGGCCAGACGCCTGGTCTGCGGAGGGTTTCAAAAGTGGTAGCGCTGGTCGATCGCAAAACGATCGTGTTTTTTCTTGTGCCTAATTTTACGATGCTGCCGTTTACGGCTGCTGTCGAGCCCCTTCGCGCTGCCAACCGCATGATCGGCTATGAGGCTTACCGCTGGCGCTTGATCAGCCTTGATGGCAAACCGGTGACAGCCTCCAACGGAATTGAAGTTGCGGTCAACGGCTCCATCGAAGATGAGCGCCGTATGCTCACCACAAATGACCGGCCTTACCTTGTGTTTGTGTGTTCTGGCATCAATGTGGAAGCCTACAAAAACAAACACGTGTTTGGCTGGCTGCGCGAAGAATACAATAAAGGCGTTTCAGTTGGCGGCATGTGCACCGGCGCACATATTTTGGCTGAAGCCGGTTTGATGTCGGGCAAGCGCTGCGCCATCCACTGGGAAAACATTCCAGGCTTTGCTGAACGCTTTCCAAAAACAGAAGTCTTTGCCGATTTGTTCGAGATTGACGGCAAAATCCACACCTGCGCGGGTGGCACTGCGTCGCTCGACATGATGTTGCAATTAATTGGTTCCGAACACGGCGAAATTATCGTCAACCGTATTTGTGAAATGGTGCTGACCGACCGCGTACGTTCACCCAAAGACCGTCAGCGCCTGCCGCTGCGTGCGCGCCTCGGCATCCAGAATAACCGAGTGCTGGAAATCATCGAGCAAATGGAAAGCCACATATCTGAGCCATTGGAACTGGTAGACATTGCCGAAAACATCGGCCTGTCGCGCCGCCAGGTCGAACGTCTGTTCCGGCAGGAAATGGGCCGCTCCCCTGCCCGCTATTATTTGGAAATTCGGCTCGACCGCGCACGGCATCTGCTGGTGCAATCCACCATGCCAATCGTTGAAGTCGCAGTTGCCTGCGGCTTTGTTTCGGCCTCACATTTTTCCAAATGCTACCGCGAACTTTATGAACGTTCCCCCCAGCAGGAACGCGCCGACCGCAAACGCCTGATGGCCGCATAAATTACAGTGTTGCCGCATACACAAACCAATCAGATGCCTATCGCTTTTCATTTGACGATGGCAGGCTGTGCTGCACTCCTCATTCTGGCAATGATTTCTATGGGCGGCGTTGAAGGCCTGTGGCCGGTGGTTATCGGTTTGGGATTTGTATTTGGCCTCAGCTGGCTGTTTTCGACCATGTTTATTGAAGTCACTAACGAAGGCGTCAAGTGGCATTTCCGCTGGAAATTGTTTGGTGGGTTCATCCCCGTTACTGATATCCGCGAAGCAGACGTAACCTATATGGCCTGGCATATCGGCTACGGCCACCGCTGGACCAAACGCGGCACGCTTTACCGCGCTTGGGGCTTGGACGTGGTGCAAATCCACCGCCAGAAGGGCAAGCCCGTGTTTTTGGGGGCCAGTGATGCCGGTGAGATGGTGAAGGCGATTGAAGCGATGCAAGAGGAATGGTTGGAAACTGAAACCCGCTAATCGCGGCAATTGACATCAACAAAGTGATCGACGCAAGTTCTAGAGTAACCAAGCAAGAAGCCACCTATACGATGCAGATCGACAGAGGAGAAATCTTTCCAGACTGTCTTATCAGCCATCTTCTCAAACATTAATCGATCCAGTTTCGCCCGCCACTCTTCTCCCGGTTGGCAATACCAAATTCGCTCAATTGCCGGGAAAGTTGCAGGTGCTGTAAACTTAATGAAACGACCAGCTGCGACATAAGGCTCAAATTCAACTCCGCTATATCTTAAATCCATCCCTTTCTCTGTATAGAACATGGCCATAGGTTTTTGACCGGAAAGCATCAGTTCCAGTTCACGCCCGACGTGTGGGCCAATCAATGGAAATCCGTTTTCGTCAGTCTTGCTAGATTTTGCCATCTGAATTCTCAATTTTAAAGTAAACCAGTATCACCCCCGATACTGCCGGTATGCCAAAGCTGTCACCCCGACTGACTTCTTGAATTGCCGCGAAAAAGCTGCTTGGTCGCTATAACCGCAATCAATCGCTATTGCACTGATTGGGTCTTTGGTTTGACGAAGCCGGTTGCAGGCAAAATCAATCCGCGTGCGCACTACAAACTGGCCGGTAGATAGCCCAAACAAATCCCTGATGCGCTGATCAATTTGAAATGGCGACAGACCCGCATGTTTGGCAATGTCTTTCACATGCAGCGGACCAGCAATGTTGGCTTGAATATAGTCTATCACTTTGGCGAACACATTGTGGTCGGCAAGCGGCCCGGCCAATTGCGGTACATCACGCGAAATCCCGGCAAGGCCAACGATTTTACCTTCCGCATTTTTAATCGCGACCTTCCAAGTGAGACACCACCCTTGCGCGCCATTAGAAGACAAATGCAGCTCCAACTGTGAATTCACTGTTGCGGCGCCGGCCAGCACGCGGCGGTCTTGATCGGAAAACCTGTTCCCGAGCGGCGCACGGAAAACCTCTAACGCTGTTTTCCCGATGAGGTCGCTTTTACTTTTAAAGCCGCAGCGGCGCATCAAAGTATCGTTGACGACAAGATAGCAGCCCTCAATATCCTTGATAAAAAACACAGTGTCTTGAATTGCATCAAACAATTGTTCGCCCGTGAAAATAAATCCTTCGGGCCAGTTCAAAAAAGCTGCGGGAAATTTTGGTAACTTCATAGGCTAAACCATTGTGCCAATTTCCCATTTTTTGCCAGCGTTTTGGCAAATACTAAGAGCGCTTTTTATGGGACTCTCTTGAGAATGGAGGGCCTCAAATGACAACCAGTATTTTTAGCGGAACCATTCCAGCGTTGATGACACCTTGTATGCCTGACCGTCAGCCGGATTTTGATGCGCTCGTGCGCAAAGGCAAAGAACTGGTTGCGTGTGGAATGTCGGCTGTAGTCTATTGCGGCTCAATGGGCGATTGGCCATTGCTGACCGACGAGCAACGCATGGCGGGCGTGGAACATCTTGTTAAAGTCGGCTTGAACGTGATTGTCGGCACTGGCGCACAGAACTCTGCCCGCGCCGCCGTGCTTGCCGCCCATGCCAAACATGTTGGGGCACACGGACTGATGATCATACCGCGCGTCCTTTCGCGTGGATCATCGGTCACGGCGCAACGCGCGCATTTCGAGGGCATTCTCGAAGCGGCTGTTGATTTGCCATCGGTGATTTATAACAGCCCCTATTATGGTTATGAAACCAAAGCCGATCTGTTTTTTGATCTCCGCAAACGCTTTCCGCATTTGATTGGCTTTAAAGAATTTGGCGGTTCAGCGGCCCTGCGCTACGCCGCCGAGCATATTGTCGGGCAAGATGATAAAGTCACCTTGATGGTGGGCGTTGATACCCAGGTTTATAACGGGTTTGTAAACTGCAGCGCCACCGGCGCCATCACTGGCATTGGCAATGTACTGCCAAAACACGTGCTGCATTTGGTTTCACTCTGCCAAAAAGCGGCGCAAGGAGACGCAACTGCTCGACGGCGCGCGCTGCAATTGGAACAAGCGCTCGGTGTGTTATCATCATTCGATGAGGGCGTGGACTTGGTTCTCTATTACAAGCATCTGATGGTGCTCGAAGGCAGCCCTGAATATGAGTTGCACTTTAACGCCACCGATGCGTTGTCGCCGAGCCAGAAAAACTACGCCACTAGCCAATTGGCGCTGTTCAAAAATTGGTACGCCAATTGGGATGGCCGCGCCTGATGCGGGTGATTGATTCCCATACCGAAGGCGAACCCACAAGGCTGATTGTAGAAGGCGGGCCCGACCTCGGCAACGGTCCATTGTCTGAACGCGTCAAACTCTTTGCCGCGAAATTCGATAATTTTCGTTGTTTTGCCGTTGATGAGCCGCGCGGCTATGATGCCGTCGTTGGCGCGCTATTGTGCAAGCCGGTCGACCCCACATGTGCGGCAGGCCTGATCTTTTTCAATAATGCGGGTTACCTTGGGATGTGCGGCCATGGCACAATCGGCGCGGCTGTAACGTTGGCGCATATGGGAAAACTTGCACCGGGCCACCACAAATTTGAAACACCAGTCGGTGTGGTTGGCGTTGAATTATTGGATGCCAACACCGCCAAAATTGAAAATGTGGAAAGCTTCCTTCACCTCAAAAACGTTGAGATCAATGTTGAAGGCCACGGCAAAGTTTCGGGCGATGTCGCTTGGGGTGGTAACTGGTTTTTTCTCTGTAAAAAACGCCCGTGCGAGCTGGTGACAAGCAATATCGCCCCGTTAACCGCTTTTTCTCAAGCCATTAAAACGGCTTTGATCAAGGCCGACATCACCGGCAAAGACGGCGGCGAAATTGACCATATTGAGCTGTTCAGCCCGCCCGTTGTCAGCACTGCAAACAGCCGGAATTTCGTTCTTTGCCCCGGCGGCGCCTATGACCGCTCGCCTTGCGGCACAGGAACAAGCGCTAAACTGGCTTGCCTTGCAGTGTCGGGCGAACTCAAGCCCGGTGGAACTTGGATACAAGAAAGCATCACCGGTAGCCGTTTTGTAGCCAGCTACCGGCTTGGCCAAAATGGCGGCATCATCCCGAGCATTACAGGTCGCGCGTTCGTTACCGCAGAGGCTAAATTGGTGCGCGACCTAAACGACTTTTTGCTGGCAGGCTAGCTCCGCAACGCAGCATTTTCCCCGTCAAACGGGCTTTCGGGGATAATCACTGCATCAAAATCCTTGCCCAAAATGCAGATCGACAATTTCATGCCTTCAGCTGCAAGTTCCGGTTTAACCATCGCCAGCGCAATGGATTTTCCGCAGCGCCAACCGTAACCGCCATGAGTGGCGCGGCCAACAAGTGCGCCGCTGGCATCGCGGATTGGCTCAGACCCGCGCACATCAACATCGGTTACGCCGTGCACTTCCATCGTCACAAATTGCCAGTTTTGGCCGTGCTCTTTTTGGTGTGCCAAGGCTTCACGCCCGATGAAATCGCCTTTGTCCATGCGCACAAAACGGTGCAGGCCAGACTCCCACGCTGAATATTCAATCGAGAGTTCACGCGGGATAAGCCGGTAGCTTTTCTCAATCGCCATTGCCGTCATCGCGCGGATGCCGAATGGCTTGATGCCAAATTCAGCGCCCGCTTCCATCAGCACATCAAACAGTGCGTTTTGCTGCTCAATCGGGTGGTGAAACTCCCAGCCGAGTTCGCCGACAAAGTTCACACGCAGGGCATGTGCTGTGGCAGTACCGATGGCAATTTCCTGCCCGGAAAGCCACGGGAAGCTCTTATTATCGAGCGGCGTGCGGGTGAGTTTTGCCAGTACTTCGCGCGAACGCGGACCCGCCAAAACCAGCACGCCCATCATTTGCGTCAGCGGCGTCAGCGTCACGCTGCCATCGGTCGGCAGGAGTTTGGCCAGCACATCATGGTCGTGCGCCTCATAGGCTCCAGCGGAAACCAGATAAAACCGGCCCGGTTTCCACTCATAAACCGTGAACTCAGATTTGACGCCGCCCGCCTTAGTGAGCAAATGACAAAGCGCAATGCGCCCGCGTTTTTTTGGCAGGGCGTTAGCCAAAATGCTTTCCAGCCAAGAGCGCGCGCCAGAACCAGACACTTCCATTTTCGCAAATGCCGACATGTCTTGCAGGCCAACATTTTTGGTCACGTTCAGCACTTCATTACCGACATGCTCAAAATAATTCGAACGGCGAAACGACCAGCGCTCAACAATGCGGCCATCATCCAGTGCTGGCGCGTGGTTGTGGTTGGTCAGCACATCGACGCCAACGCCGAGTTCACTGGCAGGCACTTCATAACCCGCCGGCGCAAACCAGTTTGGCCGCTCCCAACCGTAAACCGAGCCAAACACGGCGCCATGCGCTTTCATGCGTTCATAGCAAGGCGTGGTTTTCAAAGGCCGTGCCGCGCTGCGTTCTTCATCAGGGTAATGCATGGTGAAAACGTTGGCATAGGCCTCCTCGTTTTTCGT
>JANMFT010000210.1:0-8341 GCA_031374255.1 Limoniibacter sp.
TTTTGGCGTCTATCGCGGTCGCGGCAACAGCTTTCCAACCGGCTTTTGCAGAAAAACCCACGCCGGAGGTATTATTCAATTGGTATAAAATGGCGCTGGAATTAACACGCCATACCGCGACTTATACGCCGCCGGTTGCCAGCCGCACCTTTGCCTATATGGGCGTTGCAGCGTTTGAGGCAGCCGCCACGGGCAACCCGAAATTGAAAAGTCTGGCCGGTCAAGTGAACGGATTGACGCCCGTTCCCTTGCGCGAAACAGGTCAAACATACGATGAGGCTGCAATCATTCAGGGCGTGATGGCAACTCTTGTGCCTGCGCTTTATGCCAACACCGGGCCAACCGGTCAGCGCGTGATGGCATCGGTTGAAGCCAAATGGCGTGATGTTGTTGCCGAAGGTTTGCCTGATGATGTTGTCACCCGCAGCCTTGATTATGGCCAATCGGTCGCGTCGCATATTTTGGAATGGTCAAAAAATGATGGTGGCGCAGTCATCGCCAATATGGGTTTTCCAATGGACTATGCCTTGAAAGAAGGCCCTGCCAATTGGAAGCCAACCAATGTGATTGCAGTGCAGCAAAAGCCGCTTTTGCCCAATTGGGGAACCAACCGCACCTTCGCAATGCCCGACGGCAAAGCCTGCCCGTTGCCACCGCCGCCTGAATATAGCGAAGACCCCAATTCGGAGTTTTTCAAACAAGCCAGAGAGGTGATGGACACAAAGAAGGCTCTGACACCTGAACAGCGCGCCACGGCACGGTTTTGGTCAGATGATCCGATGTTGTCGCCAACGCCGCCCGGCCATTGGGTGTCGATTGCATTGCAAATCATGGAGCGTGATAAATCAGACATTGCTCAATCAACGGAAGTGTTGGCCGCCTTGGGCATCACTTTGGCTGACGCTTTTATCGCCAATTGGCACACCAAATATGAATATGACTTGCTGCGTCCCGTGACATATATCCGGCGCACCATGGACAAAACATGGGAATCCACTTTGACCACACCGCCCTTTCCTGAATATCCAAGCGGGCACTCCACACAGTCTGCGGCGGCAGCCTTCGTCCTGACCAGCGCGTTCGGCGAGAATTTCTCATTCGAAGACACAACTCATATTCGTGACGGCATAAAAGCGAGGCAATATCCCAATTTTATGGCAGCCGCCGAAGAGGCCGGACTATCGCGTCTTTATGGTGGTATTCATTTTAGAGCTGCAATCGAAAGGGGCCTTGATCAGGGCAAATGTGTCGGCGCGTTTACGGCCAAGCTCCAGACTCGTACCACGGAGCTGAATCAGTGAAACCTAAATCAGTCAAACAAAGGGTATTTTCAGGGTTAGCTCTTTGTGTGTTTGCCGCATTATTCACGGGACAAACCTTTGCCGCTGACGTGGCCAAGGATGCAGTAAAAGTTGCGCCTCCTCTGATGCCAAGTTTTGTCGAGGAAACCGTTCAATCCGGCATTGACCAGAAGTTCCTGGGAGAATGGCAATATATGGTCGGTGGCGGCGTTGCAGCCTTTGATTGTAATGCCGATGGCTTTGAGGATGTGCTGATTGCGGGCGGCGAGGCACCCGCCAAATTCTATCGCAACGCGTCCAAACAAGGCGGTGAATTCAAATTTGTCGCCGAAGCCAGCGGTTTGGAACTTGATGCAGTGCTGGGCACATATCCCGTTGATATCGATAGCGACGGCAACACGGATCTGGTTCTGCTGCGCGTCGGCGAAAACGTTGTGATGAAGGGCGAGGGTTCCTGCAAGTTCACCCGTGCCAATGAGATATGGAATTTTGATGGCGGCGACGCATGGTCTACGGCCTTTGCGGCGACCTGGGAAAAAGGCGCCAACTGGCCAACCATTGCCATTGGGAACTATATTGACCGTAAGGAAGAAATATCGCCTTGGGGCTCTTGCACGGATAATTGGTTGCACCGGCCTTCTGGAACAGACGCAAAGTTTGCGGCACCGCTGGCGCTGAAGCCCAGCTTCTGCCCGCTATCAATGATGTTTACTGATTGGAACCGGTCTGGCACGCCTTCCCTTCGCGTTTCCAATGACCGCGAATATTATGAAGGCGGACAGGAGCAAATGTGGAATATCGAGGCAGGCAAAGAGCCTGTTCTTCTCACAGAGAAGGAAGGCTGGAAGCCACTGCGTATTTGGGGCATGGGCATTGCCTCCAGCGATTTGGATGGCGATACCTATCCGGACTACTTCCTGACATCCATGGCCGATAACAAGCTGCAAACCTTGGCCGCAAAAGCTGAGGGCGGCATGGCCCAAGCCGCAACCTACAAAGACATCGCGTTTGCCAAAGGCGTTACCGCACACCGGCCTTATACGGGAGATGATCTCAAACCGAGCACGGCGTGGCATGCGCAGTTTGAAGACGTCAATAATGATGGCTTGGTTGATCTGTTTATCGCCAAAGGCAATGTTGCTAAAATGCCGGATTTTGCCGCCAAAGACCCCAATAATCTGCTGATACAGGGCAGCGACGGCAAGTTTGTTGAGGCCGGACAAACCGCCGGTGTGGCAAGCACAGCCATTTCGCGCGGAGGCATTATGACAGATTTTAACCTCGATGGTTTGATTGACCTGCTCGTCGTCAACCGCGATGAAAGTGCGCAAATCTGGCGCAACACCACGAAACAGGGTGGCAATTGGTTCAATGTCAAATTGGCCCAGCCTGCCCCGAACACAGATGCAATCGGTTCGTGGCTGGAAGTGAAGACCGGCGATAAAATTGCCCGCCGTGAGATTTTTTCAGGAGCAGGCCACGCCAGCGGGCATTTGGGCTGGCTGCATATGGGCGTTGGGTTGGTCGCTGATGCGGAAATCCGCGTCATTTGGCCTGATGGGCAAGCAGGCACTTGGGAAACTCTTGCCACCAATCAACATTATGTTTTGGAGCGCGGCAAGCAAGCTACGGTTTGGATGCCGAATGACTAGGGTCAGGACTTAAGCGGCGATAATTCCGGGAGCTGTCATTTTATGATCCGGGAAAATTGCAGCCAAATCCTCAATGCCCTTACGGCGGTTTAAAATTTCGCCAAGCACATCGCGGTAATCGGTGGTGATTGCCAAATCCGCCCCCGCATCCAGCACATCGTTTTCCAGCCCGGGCCAGCGCCCGTGCATTTGGCCACCTTTCAGGCCCTGGCCAAGCACAAACATCGCATTGCCATGCCCGTGGTCAGTGCCACCGCTTTCATTGGATTTAAGGCGTCGCCCAAACTCGCTCATGACCACCAGTGTGACATTCTCCTGATCAGAGCCGAGATCACGCCAGAACGCAGCTATCGCGGTTGACAGCTCGTTACAGAGTTCCTCAATCTGGCCGTTTTGATTGACGTGTGTGTCCCACCCGCCGAAATCAACGGTAGAAACCGAAAGGCCCAAATCGAGTTTAATCGCTTGCGCAACTGTGCGAAGCCGCGCTGCCAGACCGTTTTCAGGATAGTTTGCATTCTCAAGAGGTAAATAGCGTTTCAAATTACCCTCTTCATCCAAGGCGGCCTTAGCTTCAAGCGCAGCACCCGTGCTCATCAGCCGTGCAATCGGTTGGCTAAACAGCACGTTGCTTCCAAGCCCGTCGCCCAATCGCTTTAAAAATACCGGCCTGATGCCATGACCGGACGCCAGACGAATGTCGTTGAGTTCTTGTGCAACAATCGTTTCATGGGCACCGAGAAGCGAATCCGGCGCGGCATCTCCAACCGCCAATGCGGGTAAAATACCATCCGGCTTTGTGGCTTCCATGAACCGCGCCAGCCATCCCGTGCGGGTGGATTTTACCCCTGGCGTGCCGCGTTCCATATAATCTTCAGCCTCAAAATGACTGCGCGTCGCATGGGTTAAACCAGCTGCATGAACAATAGCCAATTGCCCGTCATTATAAAGATCATAGAGTGGTTTCAGTTGAGCCTGCATACAAAAATCAATGTCTGCAAGCGGGTTATTAAGGGACAACCCTGCGCCGTCACCCTTACGCTGAACACGCAAAGCACCGGGACGCGCGGCGATATAATTGGCATCAGATGTTGGCGACACTAATGTAAGGCCGTCACATCCGCCCCGCAGAAACACGATAACCAACACCGGTTTTTTGCCTGTGGAAGTGCTCATCTGGTCATAAACTCCGGTGAAAGGGCAACGAGCGCAATCATGGTGCGGGCCTGCCAGTCACGTCCGCCTTGATCTTCAGCAAGGCTGTCTTCGGCTGCACCAAAACCATCGGCAAGTGCGGCAATAAACGCTTCATCCGGCTTTGAGCCAAGCATTTGAGTTGACCAATAATCAGCCAATTGACCGATTGTTTTGATGTTACCGCGCTCCCCTGACCAGAGCTGAATTGAGGCTGCCCCAAACCAGTCTTCTAATGCATTAATAGCAATCGCAGTCATCGCAGATATTGTATTGGTATTGGCCCAATAGGTTGCGACATCAGGATGGCCGGTTGGCGGGCGCCATTCATGCTGACGCCAACCAGCGCGCTGCAAATGATAAAATGCGTTGCCGGTGCTATAAACACTAGCGCCCGTTGCGCGGTAAAGCGACGCCAGAAACTCCATCGGGCGTTTCATTTTTGTAGGTTCTTGATCCGAAAACTGCATCGATAAAGCAATCAACTTCACCAGTTTGGCGATCTGCTGCGGGTCCTCGCTCAATTCAAGAAATGCTGCTGCAACCTCAGCTACCAACGCCTCATCCGGCTCATCGGCCAGCAAACGGCGTGTCAATTTCAATGCAATTGTTTTCGCAGTTGCCGGATGCTTGGCAAGAATATCGAGCACGCGTTCGCCATCGGCCATCGGCGCGCCATTAGGCTTAAACTCCACACCTAAAATGCGTTTTTGATAGGGGTCATGCCAGCGCTGGAAATAAGTGAATTCGCCTGTCAGCGGCAAGACATCTCCATCACCCATTTCGCTGCCTTCGCCTATTGTCCAGCCTGTAAAAGCGCGGGCGGCTTCATAGACATCCTGATCAATATAGCTTTGGGCCAAACCTTCTTTAGCGCCAGGAACATCGCTCCAGTTCGCATAATTGCCATTGGTATAACCAGCCTCGCCCATAGTGTGCAGTTCAAACAATTCACGGGCGTAATTCTCATTGGCAGGGCTGGCGCGGGACTCATTATTGTTAAGGTAAGCCAGCATTGACGGTGATTTTGCCATTGAGCCCAGCAACACCCGGAAATTTCCGAGCGCATTGTCCCGGATCAAACGGTCATGCTGCACAAAATAAGCAGCACAAGTGGCGTCTTTGACCGAATTGACGCTGAAATGCTCATGCCAAAACTGCGTTATCACTTCTGCAAGTTGATTGTTGGAATGCACTGCGCGGATCAAAGCCGCCAGCTGCACTTCTTTGGCAGGGCGCTCACGCTCAGTATATTCAAATGACTTGGTAAAATTAGTAAGCGGCACAAAAGATGCAAGCTCGGCATTCAAATGGTTGAGGGGCCGTTTAGGTTCTTTGATTGCGGCCCAGGAATTGCCGTTTTCATCTTTGCCCGCCTCATATTCGATCGGGATATAAGCGTTAGCAAGAACGCCCGCCAAGCTGTCATTTTTAAACGATGCGTCCAACTGGCGACCCAGCCACACCGAAAGTCCCAAGGCTTCGACCTCTGCAAGGTCAAATTGCGTTGCTCCAAATGTCAGGCGGTTGAGTGCTTTGCGCATACTGATATTTGCAGGGGTAACCGCAAATGCAGGAGGCAATGAAACGCCCGAAAATAGCGCCGCACCTAGAAGTGCAGTTGAGCTGCCTTTTAAGAAATCACGTCTTGTCGCTTGCATATGTCGTGCTCCAAGCTCCGCAGCTTTACGCAAACAGGCCGCGCAAATATGGCGATAATGAGAACAAAGTGTTCATCAATAGTCTACCATAGGCGGCGCAGTTTACTGAAAAGCCTGATCACCGGCTTTCTTTGGACGTCTTTTCGGTGATCGTGCAAGCAGGCTGGCGGCAATAGATTTTTCAAGATGTTGCTGTTCTGATGCGCTCATCAGCAGGCCCAGTTTTGTGCGCCGCCACAACACATCATCGGCAGAAATCGCCCACTCTTCGCGAATCAAATAATCCACTTCTGATTCGGTAAGACCAAAACCAAAATCTTCACCCAAATCGGCATATTTTTTTGCCCCGACCAACATATCCGATGTTCGCGTGCCATAAAGGCGCACCAGACGATGCGCCATGCCATCAGGCAGAAACGGGTAATCCCGCTGATAATCGGCAACCAATGTCTCATAGCCATCATTGGGAAAATCACCGCCCGGGAGTTCAGCGCCGCGCGTCCAGTTGGAGCCCTTGCCGCCGATCAACCCGCTGATTTTCTCCATCATGGATTCGGCGAGCCGGCGGTACGTGGTAATTTTTCCGCCGAATATGTTGACCAAGGGCGCAACTTCGCCGCCGCCTTCGGATTTCAAAACATAGTCGCGGGTGGCTTCCTGAGCAGCTGTAGCACCATCATCAAACAATGGCCTGACGCCGGAATATGTCCAGACAATATCATCATGTGTGATGGGCTCTTTAAAATAAGCGCCAGCGCCAGTGATCAAATAATCAATTTCCTTTGCAGTAATGGCAACATTGGCCGGATCGCCCGTATAATCCTGATCGGTAGTGCCAACCAAAGTAAAATCCCGCTCATAAGGAATGGCAAAGAAGATGCGCCCGTCACTGTTTTGAAAAAAGTAAGCACGGTTATGAGAAAATTTCTTTTTGATGACGATATGGCTGCCTTGAACAAGGCGCACATTTTTGCTGTTGGCCCCAACTGCGGCCGCCAAAACATTATCCACCCAAGGCCCGGCGGCATTAACGATCAAGCGCGATAAAACCTCGCTACGCGAACCTGACAACGTGTCTTCCAGCTGAATGCGCCAGAGCGGTTTTCCTTCTTTTGAGGTTTCGCGCTTTGCAGACACAAGTTTGGTTCGGGTGCGGATGTCAGCGCCATGCGCGCGGGCATCCATCGCATTCAGCACAACCAGACGCGCATCATTGACCCAGCAATCTGAATATTCGAACGCTTTACCAAAACCGGGCTTAAGTGGAATACCCGCCTCATCCTTAGTCAAATCCAAAACCTTCGTGGCTGGCAATTCTTTGCGCCCGCCAATGTGATCATAGAGAAATAAACCAAGCCGGACGAGCCATGCAGGCCTGATGCCCTTTTGATGTGGCAACACAAAGCGCAGCGGCCAAATAATATGCGGAGCCATGCCCCATAGCGTTTCACGTTCCATGAGGGCTTCGCGCACCAACCGGAACTCATAATGTTCCAGATAACGCAAACCGCCATGAATGAGTTTAGTCGACCACGATGATGTGCCCGATGCCAGATCATTCATTTCCGCCAAACCAACGCTATAACCGCGCCCGGCAGCATCACGCGCAATACCGCATCCATTGATGCCGCCGCCAATAATGAAAATGTCAAAGGTTGGCTTTGAGGAAGTTGGAGAGGCCAATTGCGATGATCCTTTGGCCATGTCTGGCTACGGCAAAGCAGCCGCGATCAAGCAATGCTACGGGCGTGAGTTGTCGAATGCAAGCATGGTGTGACGTGATTTAAGGCCGCTGACCCCACGCAACAAAGTTGCCATTGCGGTGGTCTGACTTGCCATAGCGAAACGCTTTGCCTTCAGTGTTAAGTACCGCGCCACCCGCAGCTTCAAGCACGGCTTGCCCGGCTGCTGTATCCCACTCCATGGTCGTGCCAAAGCGCGGGTAAATATCAGCCTCACCAGTGGCGACCAGACAAAATTTCAGCGATGATCCGGCAGAAACGCATTCGGTGATATTATGGGCCGCAAGAAATTCACCGGTTTCGGGCGAGCGGTGCGAACGGCTGGCTACCGCAACCGGATTTTGAGGCTTGGAACGGACCTGAATGGGCCGCGTTCCAGCTTCGTCTGTTTCGGTGGCGCCCAAACCTTCGGCACCGAGAAACATACGGTTCAAGGCCGGTGCAAACACCACACCTGCAACCGCAATTGCGTTTTCTATCAGAGCTATATTGACCGTGAATTGGCCGTTTTTTGACAGAAACTCTTTGGTGCCATCCAGCGGATCGATCAGAAAAAACCGCTCATCAGCCCTCATTCCCTTATGCGTGTCCGATTGTTCCTCAGTGACCAAATTAATATGGGGGTAAGCTGCACGCAAACCGGCGCAAATAATTTTATCGGCCGCCAAATCCGCCGCCGTTAAAGGCGAGGCATCTTGCTTATCATCAAGACGGCAGTCGAGTTCATAATGCGCCATGATTGTTGCGCCGGCCTTGCGTGCGAGCCGCTCAAACACCACCAGCATGGCCGC
>JANMFT010000226.1:0-1666 GCA_031374255.1 Limoniibacter sp.
CCAAGGTCGCGCGCGGTGCTGTCGAGCAGCTGCGTACAAACGGCATTCGGCATGCCGCCAATGCCAATTTGCAGGCATGCGCCATCTTCAACTTCGGCGGCAATTAATTTGCCAACGGCACGGTCAACATCCGTTGGCGGCGGGTTAGGCAGTTCAGAAGTCCGCTGATCATCGCCGTCAATGATGAAATCAACTTCCGAAACATGGATGAAATTTTCAGGCCCATGAACAAAAGGCAAGTGCGCATTGATCTCAAGGATCACCATCTTCGCCCGCTCAATCATGGCGCGGTGCCAGACCCCTGAAGGGCCGAGATTGAAATTGCCATTTTCGTCCATCGGGCAGGTTTTGAGGATAACGATATCCAATGGTTCAATAAACCGGCGATAATAATCAGGAATCTCACCCAGATTGACGGGGAAATATCCGGCCTGACCGGCATCGCCTTTTCGGCGGTCATAGCCCGAAAAGTGCTGATTTAAATTATAGAAGGTCTCGGCGTTTGGGTCAGCGTCCAGAACGGCGCGGGGGCGAAGGGCTATACAATTGATGAGCTTGATGTTGGAAAGTTCAGATTTGCGCAGTGCCAATGCTGCATCGAACACATCGGGCTGATTGACCGATGCGCCATAGTCAATCCACATTCCGGACTGCACTTTGCCTGCGGCTTCAGCAGCGGAAATGTGCTCTGCTTTCGACTTCGCAATACGCTTAAGCATTATGATTTTGTCCCAAAATATTTTCCCGCATAGATAGGCTCAAATGCGCAAGCCTTGCAAGGCGAAGGGTCCCACTGCGCACTATCAATTCAGCGGCAAAATGGTAGGTAACGCACCTGTTTCACCCTCATAGGCGGCGAAATTGCATCTTGATGGTTCTTGTCATTGCAAATCCGTGTGCTTTAGCGTGCAGTCGTCTAACCCGGTTCCCTATCAGCTTTGCTATTGCGAAATTTGCCGGAAAACCGCTGGTTCCGGCGGTTATGCCATCAACCTTGGTGCTAAATTTGATACGCTTAAAGTTGAAGGCTCAAAACACATCCGCGTTTATGTGGCGAGTTTTGTGGACAGTGAAACCGGCGAGATGACCAAAAGCAGCGGCGAGCGCAGCTTTTGCGGCAAATGCGGCAGTGCCTTGTGGCTCTGGGATCCGAACTGGCCCAAGCTCGTTCACCCCCATGCCAGCGCCATCGACACGCCGTTGCCAGTGCCGCCCGAACGCACGCATTTGATGCTGGGTAGTAAAGCGAGTTGGGTCGAGCCGGTGGTTGGGACAAGCGACCGCGCGCACGAGGTCTATCCGGAAGAGAGCATTGCGGAATGGCACAAGAGGATGAAAATGAATTATTGAGGGGGTGGTTGACCTAAGTAATTTAATAATTCACACTTATGTGGACTTCCACACAAATGTGATTTGTGATAGATGAACAGCGCTGAGTTTATAAAACTGCTGAAAAAGCATGGTTGCACATTTGAAAACCATCGCGGCGGCAGTGGGCACCAAACTGTTCGGCGCGGCGATAAAAAGACTGTCGTTTCGGTGCATGGCTCAGGCCAAGACCTCGGTAAGGGTTATGTACAAAAGGTTTTGAGACAACTTGGCATAAAATGATGAGGACAGAACATGTTTTATGAAATCCTTATTGAAGCTGACGAACTGGAAAACG
>JANMFT010000238.1:0-5968 GCA_031374255.1 Limoniibacter sp.
TTGCTTAAGTTTTTGTGGTTCTGCTGTCATCGCTGCAACTTAAAGCGTGACCCGCCCGAATGCATCCCTTAGTAAGATGAAAACATACCTTTAACGCCGGAGCCAAGCCATGAAATTCTTTGTTGATACCGCCGATGTCGCTGAAATACGCGAACTGGCCGAATTAGGTCTGGTCGATGGCGTGACAACCAACCCTTCGCTGATTCTCAAATCCGGCCGGAGCATTGTCGAAGTAACGCGCGAAATCTGCTCGATTGTGGAAGGCCCGGTGTCTGCCGAAGTTGCCGCAATGGATTATGACGGCATGATGCGGGAAGCCGCAATCTTTTCAAAGATTGCAAAAAATGTCTGCATTAAACTGCCGCTCACATTGGAAGGCCTTAAAGCCTGCCGCACCCTTACAGGTGAAGGCAAGCAAACCAATGTGACTTTATGTTTTTCAGCCAATCAAGCCCTGCTTGCCGCCAAAGCCGGTGCCACTTTTGTCTCGCCATTCGTTGGCCGTTTGGATGACATCAATGTCGATGGCATGGATCTTATCAACGACATCCGCACGATTTACGATAATTTCGATTACAAAACCCAAATCCTTGCGGCTTCAATTCGCACGGTAAACCATGTCAAAGATGCCGCCTTGATTGGCGCGGACGTCATTACCGCACCACCATCAGTGCTAAAATCGCTGGTGAACCACCCGCTCACTGCCAAAGGCCTCGAAACCTTTATGGCCGATTGGGCCAAAACGGGGCAAAAGATCGGGTAAAATTTCACCACTGTTATTCCCGCGCAATACCAACCGTCATCCCCGCGGAGGCGGGGATCCAGCTTTTTCTAGCCGGTTGCATTTATCTTAGCTGGATCCCTGCCTTCGCAGGGATGACGACAAGGCTATGATTAGTTCTTTGAAGCAAAAGCCTGCGCAACAGCCAAATACAAAATCTCGCCTAGCTCGTTACCGGCGCGGTCTTCAGCATCAAGCAGCGCCGAACGTTCGGCGAAACCTTGGCTCGGAACATCGTAATTGGCAGTAGCCGTCCGTGTGCCGCGGGCAATGACTGCGCCTGCTGAATCTGTCAAAACATATGAGCCCGTCATCGTCACCGCGCGGGCGGACGGCTGGTTTGCGTCATTGCCAAGCGCTTGCACGGCGGCAACGCCATCATTCACCTGAGAAATTGTCAGCGCCAAATTATAAGCCGGTGACTTGGGTTCTCCCTTGCCTTGGCCAAACAGGAAAATCATTTTATTACGCACAATTTGTGCCGCACGGGTTTCTACCGGCTTGATAGCCACTGTGGACAAAGTCGATTGCATGCTCATTGAAGAAGCAGCAGATTTATCAATCGCATCACTTGTGACGGGCGCAGCGTTTTTAACTGGCGCTTGATAGAGAGGTTGCACGGTGCACGCGCTTAGCGCCAGCGGCGCTAAAAACCAAATCAAGTAATTTTTAAGCGACAATGTTCACAATCCTTTGTGGCACAACGATAATCTTGCGCGGGCTTTTACCATCCAGCGCTTTGATCACAAAATCGAGCGCCAGTGTGGCCGCTTCGACGTCAGCTTGATCTGCGTCGCGGGCAATTGTCAAATCACCGCGCTTTTTGCCGCTGATCTGCACAGGTATGGTCACTTCATTATCGACGGTCAATGCAGGCTCAAAACTGGGCCAGGGCTTGGCTGCAACCATTTGAGTATAGCCGAGTTGAACGCCGCATTCTTCCGCAAGATGCGGCATCATCGGCGCAATCAAAGTCAGCAAAATATCCAGCGCATTGCGCAGTGCCGCTTTGGTTGCAGCATCGGCAGACGATACGTTTTGCAGCGGCACACCAATTACGTTGACGAGCTCATAAATGCGGGACACCGCTTTGTTGAAAGCGAGGCGCTCAATATCGTCCGCAATGGCTTTAAGAGTTTTATGTGCAGCCTTGGAAATATCCATCGCTTCACCCTCAAACGCGGGCGCAGGTTTCACCTCCCGCAAATGCGGCGCGGCTTCATTCACCAAGCGCCAGACGCGCTGCAAGAAACGGTGCGCGCCTTCAACGCCAAACTCCGTCCAGATCACATCGCGCTCCGGCGGTGAGTCAGACAGCATGAACCAGCGCGCCGTATCCGCGCCGTAGCTTGCGATAATGTCGTCAGGGTCGACGACATTTTTCTTCGACTTCGACATTTTTTCAATCGAGCCGATGGTGAGGCTTTCACCCGTTTCCATGAGTGTGGCGCGTCGCGTTGCACCCTCGCCTTCAATGCGCACTTTAGCCGGTTCAACCCAGCCTGCCTCGCTTTTGTAAGTTTCGTGCACCACCATGCCTTGCGTGAAAAGGCCCTTGAACGGTTCTTCGAAATTTACATGGCCGGTGATTTTCATCGCGCGGGCAAAAAACCGCGAATAGAGCAAATGCAAAATCGCATGCTCAATACCGCCGATATATTGATCAACCGGCAACCAATGATTGGCGGCTGCAACATTGGTCGGGTTGTTTTCCCAAGGCGCGGTAAAGCGTGCAAAGTACCATGAGGAATCCACAAACGTATCCATCGTATCGGTTTCGCGCCGCGCAGCTTTTCCGCATTGCGGGCAATCAACGTGCTTCCATGTCGGGTGACGGTCAAGCGGGTTGCCCGGCACATCAAACGTCACGTCTTCAGGCAACACCACCGGAAGATCTTTTTTCGGCACCGGAACTATACCGCACACCTCGCAATGGATAACCGGTATCGGGCAACCCCAATAACGCTGGCGGGAAATGCCCCAATCGCGCAAACGAAACTGCGTTTTGGCGGTGCCCAGCTGGCGGGCCTCCATCCAATCGATTGTCGCATCAATTGCTTCTTGACCGGTTGCAATGTCCAATCCGGTAGGTTGATTGACCCAACGCATTTTCTCGGTTTTGGCCGGGGTAAACGCAATTTCGCTAACCGGAGTTGCATCATCGATTGCGAAAAATGTGTCGATCACCGGCAGATGATATTTGCGCGCGAAATCCAAATCACGCTGGTCATGCGCGGGGCAGCCGAAAATCGCGCCGGTGCCATATTCGATCAACACAAAATTGGCGACATAGACCGGCAAGGTTTGCCGGTTATAAAGCGGGTGTTTTACCGTAAGGCCAGTATCAAAGCCACGTTTCTCAGCGGTTTCAACCGCCTCTTCCGTAGTGCCAATGCGGCGCACATCCACGCTGAATTCGGCCAAAGCTTTATCGGTTTCAGCCAGTTTTTTGGCGAGCGGATGTTCCGGCGCAATTGCGATAAAACTCGCTCCCGCCAAGGTGTCAGGGCGGGTAGTGTAAACCGAAATATTCTGATGATCTGTCACCGGCTCGGTCAGCTGGAAATTCATTTCCAGCCCGCGTGATTTACCGATCCAATTCTTTTGCATCACCCGCACTTTTTCGGGCCATGAGTCGAGGCCATCCAAAGCATCGTTCAGCTCACCGGCAAAATCGGTGATCTTAAACACCCATTGCGCGAGTTCGCGCTGCTCGACCAAAGCGCCTGAACGCCAGCCCCGCCCGTCATTCACCTGCTCATTGGCGAGCACCGTCTGGTCTTCCGGGTCCCAGTTCACTTTCGACACACGGCGCCTGACGAGGCCCTCGCGCATGAAGTCAACAAACAGCATTTGCTGGCGGTGATAATAGTCGACGCCACAGGTCGCAAATTCGCGTGACCAATCAATCGCCAAGCCCATGGATTTGAGCTGGCTGCGCATCGTTGCAATATTGGCATACGTCCATGCTTTGGGGTGCGTTTTGTTTTGCATGGCCGCGTTTTCAGCCGGCATGCCGAATGCATCCCAGCCCATCGGGTGCAGCACATTAAAGCCACGCATTTTCTTATAACGCGCCACCACATCGCCCATCGCATAGTTGCGCACATGGCCCATATGAATACGGCCCGATGGGTAGGGAAACATTTCCAGCACATAATATTTGGGCTTATCTGAAGCATTATCAGCCTCAAACAATTTGGCCGAAACCCATTCTTTTTGCCATTTAGGCTCAGCCGCACGCGGATTATAGCGTTCGGCCGCGTTTGCGCTCTGTTGCCCTGAAGTGCCTGATGCCATAGTCAAAACCAATGCCTGTCTGATCAGGTTGCTTCACCATTTATCGGATGAGGCGTCAACCATTTGAAAGGCTTTCAGCTTTGGCACAAGAAACTGTTGCTGCTTTGCAAGATGTCATTGCCAAAATTCGCGCTGCGGAAGTTGAATACGCCCGCCCACACGGCAGCGCCCAATTGGTCGCCGTTTCCAAAACTTATGACGCTAATTACATCCGCCCTACACTTGAGGCTGGGCAGCGCGTCTTTGGAGAAAACCGGGTACAGGAAACCCAAGGCAAATGGCCTGAATTGCGCAATGAGTTTCCAGATTTGGAGCTGCATTTGATCGGCCCGCTGCAATCCAACAAAGCGGCAGACGCGGTTGCTGTATTTGACGTGATTGAAACCATAGACCGCGAAAAAATCGCCGCTGAAATCGCCAAGGAGATTAGAAAACAGGGAAAATCAACGCGGCTTTATGTGCAGGTCAATACCGGTTTGGAAGACCAAAAGGCCGGAATAGTGCCAGCCGAAGCCGTGGCCTTTGTCGCCCGCTGCCGCGAAGTGCATGGTCTGACCATAGAAGGCCTTATGTGCATCCCGCCCGCTGACGAAAACCCCGGCCCGCATTTTGCATTGCTCAGAAAATTGGCGCGCGAAGCGGCGCTCACAAAACTCTCAATGGGCATGAGTGGGGATTATGAGATTGCAATTCAGTTTGGCGCAACAAGTGTGCGCGTTGGTTCGGCAATATTTGGGGTGAGGTAATTTAAACCACCTCGATTTTGTTTAATCACCGTCATCCCTGCGAAGGCAGGGATCCAGCTAAATTGCAATTGTGATTTGAAGTGAGCTGGATTCCCGCCTGCGCGGGAATGACGGCTGTTGGGTAATAGCGATAGTAAATATTCTTATCGCTTCACACCTCATACGCCCTCACCACTTCACCCTTCCTGTTTTTCACCACCCGTCTTTTGCCGGATCGCTCCACGTGCTCGTCTTTCAAAGGGTAATGCCAATGGTCATGATCATCACGGATGCCGACAACTAGGTAGGTGGCAGGCGAGCTTGATTGGTTTTTGAGACAATGCCCAATTGGCACGCCCGACTTGAACGTTGCCGCATCGCCTGCATGCATTTCTGTTTCGGTGATCCCGTTTTCATCGCCCTCAACCAGCGTCACCGTGCCGGACAACATATATACAAACTCATCTTCTTTTTCATGCCAATGCAATTCGGAGGAATGCGCGCCCGGCGGCAACGTCTCCCTAAACGCACCGAATTGGGTCAATCCACCGGTATCGCTAAACAAATGAGCGCTAAAATGCCAGCGCGGGTCACCGTCTATGCGGCTCTCTTTCAGGGAATCTTTTGCACGGATTATGGGCATGTTTATGTCTCGTTTTGATCAGGGCAAACCCTGCTTGCATGTCAATCTTCCTGAAAATTTTATATGAGGCAAATCAAGTGTCATTTCCAGCCAAACCACTCGCAATCCACCTCGGGCCCAGCGCACGCATCCGCCGCACGCCGTTCTCAGACCGGGTCGAAGCCGCCGGCGTCAAAGGCTACACCGTTTATAACCATATGCTGCTGCCGACCATGTTCCGGTCATTGGCAGAAGATTATGAGCATTTGCGCACCGCAGTACAAATCTGGGATGTGGCTGTTGAAAGACAGGTCGAAATCACCGGCCCTGACGCCGCCAAATTGGTGCAGATGATGACACCGCGCGATCTAAGCAAAGCCGAAGATTTGCAGTGCCTTTATATCCCGATGACTGACCATGACGGCATGATGGTCAATGATCCGATCGCGATCAAATTATCATCTGACCGCTGGTGGCTTTCAATTGCTGATTCTGATGTTTTGCTCTGGGCCAAAGGTCTGGCTTACGGTATGAAACTCA
>JANMFT010000249.1:0-1771 GCA_031374255.1 Limoniibacter sp.
GGGGCTGACATATCACCCCGTTGGCTGCATAAGGGATCCGACTTTGCGTCAATTCATCGTGCAAGTCTTGCAATTTACGTGGTTTTTCAGGCGGCGATCTGTTCTATTATGCTTTAACCGCCATGCCTCCGGCTAGCTTGCGTTCGAATTGCCTAGGAATCACCGGTTTCTTAATCACCGGTTTCTTAATCACCCGTTTTTTAATCACCAATTGCTATCCTCGGCCACTCATGTCCCAAGCCGGTGCTGCACAAGGCTTGCCCAATAACTCACGCCAAACGGAATGGCATTATCATCAAAGTTGAATTTCGGATGATGCACATGCGGCGTGTCGCCATTGCCGATGAACATGAAAGCTCCCGGCCGCGCCATCGCCATATAGGAAAAATCCTCAGCACCTAGTGAGGCTGGCATATTGCCTTCCACCGCTTTAGGCCCCACCACGTTTGCTGCGGCCTCTATGGCGTTCTGGGTTTCCGCCTCATGGTTTACCGTCACCGGATAGCCCGGCATATGGTTGACATTAATCTCAATGCCATGGGCCAGAGCGACACCGGCGCAAATCTCGTGCAAACGCTTCACAGCAAAGGCGCGGACATCATGGCTCAGCGAGCGTATTGTTCCCGCCAGCGTTGCCACTTCAGGTATGATATTTAAAGCGGTTCCGGCATTAAATTGCGTGATACTGAGCACCACGGCTTCCATTGGATCAACATTTCTGGCCGCAATGGTTTGCAGCATTCCCACCAATTGCGCGGCAATCACGATTGGGTCGATCGCGTCATGGGGATAGGCAGCATGGCCACCAAGCGCTTTAACGGTGATGATATATTCGTCAGTTGCGCCCATGATCGACCCCGGCCTCGTGGCAAACGCGCCGAGAGGAAGCATCGCCAAGGTGTGCATGCCATAAACTTCATCAATGCCAAACCGATCCATCATACCGTCTTTGACCATGGCTTCGCCGCCCGCACCATTTTCTTCAGCGGGCTGGAAAATCACGGCGACGCGGCCTTTGAAATTGCGGGTCTCGGCCAAATATTTTGCAGCACCGAGCAGCATCGCCATATGGCCATCATGGCCGCAGGCGTGCATCTTTCCTGCGTTGATCGAGGCATAGGGAAGGCCGGTCTCTTCGCTCATCGGCAGCGCGTCCATATCGGAGCGAAGTCCAATTGTCGGGCCATCGCCCTTAGTGCCACTGATAATACCAACAAGTCCGGTGCGGCCAATGCCTGTCACCACCTGATCGACACCAAACTCTTTGAGCCTTGCTTCAACGAAAGCTGCGGTCTCGTGCACCTCATAGCCAATTTCAGGGTGTTGGTGCAGGTGCTGACGCCATGCGGCGGTTTCAGCTTGCATTTCAACGGCGCGATTGAGAATGGGCATAGTTGGCTCCCTAAAATTGCATGGAGGAATTTCGCATACGCCCTCGGCTTAACGCAACCTAATGCTACAGTTTATTTGAGTGTGCCGGCAAACAATGCTTTAAGGCAAAGTGACACACAGATTCAGTCTTCTCAGGAAAAAATGGCAAAGAAAACACAAATTGTCGTCGTCGGCGGCGGGGCTGGCGGCTTGGAATTGGTGCGCAAACTGGGGCGCAAATTCGGACGGGAAAAATTTGATATTATTCTGGTTGATCGCAACAACACCCATATTTGGAAGCCGCTTTTGCACGAGGTAGCAGCCGGTTCACTGGATGCCAATCTTGATGAAGTTGGCTACCGCAACCATGCTTATCGTTGGGGCTACCGCTTTTTTAGGG
>JANMFT010000254.1:0-1860 GCA_031374255.1 Limoniibacter sp.
ACCTCTCAATCCGTTGGCCCGAAAATATTATGGGTCAAAAACCAGCGGCCTGACATCTACGCCAAGACCGCCACTTTTATGACGTCAACCAGCTTTCTGGTGATGAAGCTAACAGGCCGCCGTGTGATCGACCACTATACCGCTGCCAATTCTTCGCCGTTTTATGATGTCGCCAAGAATGATTGGTGCTTTGATTTGGCACCCGGCATTGTGCGGCCTGACCAAATGCCGGAATTGCTTTGGTCAACCGAGATCTCAGGCCACATCACCAAAACTGCCGCCGTTGAAACCGGTCTTGCCGAAGGCACACCCGTGACGTGCGGCACCATTGATGCAGCTGCCGAAGCCGTGTCGGTTGGCGTTCTACGGCCCAACGAAATGATGATCATGTATGGTTCGACCATCTTCATCATCATGCCAACAGAAAAGCGCCTCACAGATACTCGCTTGTGGTATGCGCCGTGGTTGTTTAAAGGTGGCCATACCGCGATGGCGGGCCTTGCAACATCCGGCACACTGACCCATTGGTTCCGCGATCAATTCGGCAAAGAGTTGGAGGGTGGCAACGCCTTCATTGAACTTGCTAAGCAGGCTGCCGCCTCGCCTGCCGGCTCCAACGGCCTGATCGTTCTGCCGTATTTTTCCGGTGAGCGAACGCCAATCTATGACACGCAGGCCAAAGGCATGATCTTTGGTTTAAACCTCACCCATACGCGCGGCGATATTTACCGCGCTTTTTTAGAAGGCATTGCGCTTGGCACGGCGCATGTGACGGACACGTTCAAAGAAGCTGGCGCTCCGCCCGAAACTATCCGCGCCGTTGGTGGTGGCACCAAGAACCAAGTCTGGGCGCAAGCAACATCGGATGCGACGGGCCTTACACAAGTGGTGTGCGAAAAGACGTTTGGCGCAAGTTACGGCAATGCGTTTTTAGCGGCACTCGCGGTGGGTGATGCCAAGGAGGATGGCATTTTGGAATGGAACAAGCTGGAACGGGAGATTGCGCCCGATGCTGCCACGCAAACGGTTTACACGAAGCACAACCGGATTTTCAGAACGCTGTATGAGCGCACGAAGGATGTGATGGCTGAGTTGGGGTGAGCCACAATGTTCTTACCCTTCATCCCGAACCCAATTACCCTTCATCCTGAGGAGCCACGAAGTGGCGTCTCGAAGGACGAAGGGAAGCTCAAAATCTTCGGCTGCATTCTTCGTGGTTCGAGACGCGGGCGTTGCCCGCCCTCACCATGAAGAATGGGGCGACCCACGATGAACTGTTGGGCCAGTACTACTTCACCGCACCCGCAGTCATGCCCTTGATAATATAGCGCTCAAGCACAATGCCCACGACAATTAGCGGGAAAATCGCAGCTGTTGAAAGCGCAGCCATGCTCCACCAGTTGATACCTTGCGAACCTGTTTGGCTGGCAACCATCACCGGCAAAGTGGTTGAATTGGTGGATGTTAAAAGCGCGGCAAAGAAATACTCGTTCCAGCACAGGATCATCGACAATACGAAAGCCGCAACCATGCCGGGGAGCGCGATTGGAAACACAATTTGCAAAAACGCACCCCATGTTGAAAGCCCGTCGACAAGCGCCGCTTCTTCAAGTTCAAGCGGGATCGACTCAAACTGGTCGCGCATAATCCAAATCACAATCGGCAGCACCATGAGCGTGTAAATCATAATGAGGCCAACCAGAGTATCGAGCAGCGCGAGATCGCGGTAAAGCACAAGGAAAGGAAGCGCCAAAACCACCGGCGGCAAAATCAGTTGTGACAAAAAGAAAAATGAAATGTCGGCATTGCGCATCCACAGCCAGCGATACTTAAACCGCGTGAGGCCATAGGCAGCGAGCG
>JANMFT010000257.1:0-2990 GCA_031374255.1 Limoniibacter sp.
CTTTACCGCGCGAACGGCCTGCCAACGCGCCGATGGCGACCGGCGTATAGGGCGGGCGGTAGGTTGTGGTTCCGGTTTCGGGAATAGTTTGGCCGGTCAACTCAGCCATAATGGCAAGCCCGATCACATTGCCGGTTTTGCCCTGATCAGTCGCCATACCAAGCGTGGTATAGCGTTTCATATGTTCAACGCTGACGAAATTTTCTTGGTGCGCAAGTTTAATGTCTTTGACGGTGACATCATTCTGCTGGTCGATCCAAGCGCGGCCTTTGCCTGATTGCACATACCACAGCGGTTGAATTGACACAGGTGCATCTTCAGCTTCTGGCAATTGAGAAATTTTGGCTTTTTTGCCAAGAGCTTTAATAACCGACAGTGCTTGGGCTTGGCCGGAAACCAGAGCCTTATACGTTGACATCAAACCAGCGGCAGCGCCTGCGGATGTTAAGTTGGCAGGGCCGCCGCCGCCCGGTACAAATGCTGCAATGTCACCCTGCCATTCGGGGCGCGAGCGGTGGTGCGAGGTTATGTTGATGTTAGGGTTCCAGCCGCCAGATAAGCCCAGCGCCGTGCAGGCAATTGTCTCAAACTTGCCGCTGGCCAACCGCACAGTAATAGACTTCAGCCCCAATCGACCTTCGCTATCAACCACCTCGGCACCTTGCAGATGGCGGATGCCGGGCAGCAACGCACTGCTCAACCGGCTGTCGATGACGGCAACAACATCTACGCCTCTGACTTGCAAATCGGTTGCTGTGCGCAAGCCGTCATCATTATTGGTGAAGACGGCAATTTTATCGCCAACGCTCACTGCCCAGCGGTTGGCGTAGGCGCGAAGGCTTGCCGCCAGCATGATACCGGGCCGGTCGTTGTTTTCGAACGCAATCGGACGCTCCGTTGCGCCACCTGCCAAAATCGCCCGTTTGGAATAAATACGCCATAATGTTTGGCGGGGTTTACCCGGCAAAGGCACAGCTAAATGATCACTGACGCGCTCCACTGCCGAATAAATACCGTGATCGTAAGCGCCCGTCACTGTGGTGCGAACCATTAGGCGCACATTGGAAAAACCTTCTAATTCAGCCAAGGCAGCTAAGGCCCAACCGGAACCGGACATGCCACCGATTTCATCGGTTTCGGCATTGATCCTGCCACCCATCCGGAAATCCTCGTCTGCCAAAATAACCCGCAATCCAGCGCGTCCCGCTGTCAATGCTGCCATCAGTCCGGCGGGGCCTGCGCCAATGATCAAAAGATCACAATGCAAAAACCCTTTATCATATTCGTCAGGGTCCTCCAGACGTCTGAGGCTGCCAAGGCCGGCGGCGCGGCGGATCAGCGGCTCGTAGATTTTTTCCCAAAATGATTTTGGCCACATGAAGGTTTTATAGTAAAATCCTGCCGCAAAAAACGCGTTAAGCTTATCGTTGATGGCCAGTGCATCAAAGGTAAGGCTGGGCCAAGCGTTTTGGCTGGTTGCTTCGAGGCCGTCAAACAGCTCGGCCACGGTGGCCCGCGTATTGGGTTCCTGCCTTGCGCCGCCGCGCATTTGCACAAGTGCGTTTGGTTCTTCAGAACCGGCAGATAAAGGCCCGCGCGGGCGATGGTATTTAAAGCTGCGGCCCATAAGGCGCACATTATTGGCGAGCAGGGCGGAAGCCAATGTATCACCGGGATGGCCAACATAAGATTTTCCATCAAAACGGAAATTGATGGTCTGCGTCCGGTCGATTTGCCCGCCGGTTATGCGATTGCTTTGCGTCATTTTGTGCGCCAAATCATTTTGCCCGTCCTGCAGCACGTGCAACATCACGGGCGATTTCAACACTGGTGATTTCGTGGGTGACAGTGTTGCGGGTTACAACCAGCCAAGAGCGGTCTCCCTGTTCATGGTACCAGAGCTCGCGGTGCGCGCCCGCAGGGTTGTCACGGTTATAGAGATAATTGTGAAATTCTTCGGGGCTTGCTGTCATGCCGTCAGGACGGTTGATCAAACCGGCATCGCCCAAATACACAAATTCTTGCGCATCGCGGGGCCCAAGAATGGGGTGATTGATAATCATTCTTTGGTTTCCTAATGCAAATTCGGGGTCGCGCCTTGGCCTTTTTCATCGATCATCAACCCCTTCATAAAGCGGTCAAACCGGTAGGCCGTGGCGGTGGGGTGCGGCTCGTCTTTTGCCAGCAAATGCGCAAAGCACCAGCCGGAAGCTGGTGTGGCCTTGAACCCGCCATAGCACCAGCCGCCGTTGAAATAGAGTCCGTTAATATGGGTCTTATCTATAATGGGTGAACCGTCCATCGACATATCCATGATGCCACCCCACGAGCGCACCAGTCGCGCGCGCCCGATCATTGGCATCAGCGCCATTCCGCCTTCGGCAACATCTTCGACCACAGGCAGATTGCCGCGCTGGGCATAAGAATTATAGCCGTCAATATCGCCGCCAAACACCAGCCCGCCCTTATCAGATTGGCTGACATAGAAATGCCCTGCACCAAAAGTAATTACACCACCAATCAAAGGTTTTAGGCCTTCGCTGACAAAAGCCTGCAAAACATGGCTCTCAATCGGCAACCGCATTCCGGCATAGGCCATCACCTTGGACGATGATCCTGCAACAGCGATACCAACTTTTTTAGCCCCGATATAACCGCGTGATGTTTCAACGCCCAGAATGCGGCCATTGATAATCCGCATACCGGTAACTTCGCAGTTTTGGATAAGATCAACGCCGCGCAAATCTGCTCCACGCGCGTAGCCCCATGCCACAGCATCATGGCGCACTGTGCCGCCGCGCTTTTGCGCTAACGCGCCTTTGATCGGAAAGCGCGCATTATCAAAATTAAGAAACGGATAGATCGCCCGCACTTGTTCGCGATTGAGCAGCTCAGCGTCCGCACCATTTAAAATCATGCCATTGCCACGCCGCGTGAAGGCATCGCGCTGTGCATCGCTATGGATCAGGTTCATAATCCCGCGCTGGCTG
>JANMFT010000304.1:0-1762 GCA_031374255.1 Limoniibacter sp.
GAATAGACTTTTGAAGTGAGCCAGCCGCCATCGCTGCTGAGGGCCACCGGCGCGCCGATTTCCATGAAATGGCTGCCCGCCGAAATACCAGCTTTTGGATCAACCGGTTTTACGCCAACCAGCCGGTAACCTTCGGGCTGGTTCATACCGTCACGCTGGCTCATAGCCATGCCGATGGAATCTTTCTTTTTAGAAACCATTTTGCCAAGGCCCATATTGAGCGCCGAAGATTGCCCGTTAAGCTCATTGCCTGCGACATGTCCCTTTTCGATCCGCATCACGCCAAGCGCTTCTGTGCCGTAAACCACCGCATCAAACTCTTGTCCGGCCTCCACCAGTGCCCGGATCAAAGCGTCACCATAGCGGGTTGGCACCGCAATCTCATAGGCCAATTCGCCTGAGAAGCTAATCCTGAACAACCGCGCTCGCAGGCCGCCAATGGTGATATTTCCAGCGCCCATATAGGGAAATGCAGCGTCTGAAATATCCTGATCAACAATTTTTTGCAGCAATTTGCGCGCATTCGGCCCGGCCACCGAATATTGCGCCCAAGCCTCCGTTGTTGAAATCAATTGCACATCAAGGTCTGGCCACAGGCACTGGCGGCAATATTCGAGATGGCGAAATACGGTCACTGCATTGGCGGTAGTGGTGGTCATCACATATTCATTTGTCCCCATCCGCGCCGTGGTGCCGTCATCAAATACCATACCGTCTTCGCGAAGCATCAAGCCATAACGGCATTTGCCAACGGGCAATGAGCTAAATGTGTTGGTATAAACGCGGTCAAGTAACAGCCCCGCATCAGTGCCTTGAATGTCTATTTTACCGAGCGTTGTGACATCGCAAATGCCAACCGAGTTGCGCGTGGCCAAAACCTCGCGGTCAACTGATTGACGCCAATGGGTTTCACCGGCCTGTGGCAGCCATTGCAGGCGCAACCAATTACCAACTTCAACAAAAACCCCGCCGCGTTCTTCCGCCCATTTATGGCTGGGTGTTAAGCGAAATGGTTTGAATTCTTTACCGCGCGAGCGGCCAGCCAAGGCACCAATAGAAACCGGCGTATAAGGCGGACGATACGTTGTGGTGCCGGTTTCGGGAATAGTTTGCCCGGTCAACTCAGCCATAATAGCAATGCCTATAACATTGCCGGTTTTGCCCTGATCGGTCGCCATACCAAGCGTGGTATAGCGTTTCATATGTTCAACGCTGGTGAAATTTTCCTGGTGCGCAAGTTTAATGTCTTTGACGGTGACATCATTTTGCTGGTCGATCCAAGCGCGGCCTTTGCCTGATTGCACATACCACAGCGGTTGAATTGACACCGGCGCATCTTCAGCTTCTGGCAATTGAGAAATTTTGGCTTTTTTGCCAAGAGCTTCAATAACCGACAATGCTCGGGCTTGGCCGGAAACCAGAGCCTTATGCGTTGACATCAAACCTGCGGCAGCGCCTGCGGATGTGAGGCCAGCAGGGCCGCCGCTGCCCGGCACAAATGCTGCAATGTCACCCTGCCATTCGGGGCGCGAGCGGTGGTGCGAAGTTATGTTGATGTTAGGGTTCCAGCCGCCAGACATGCCCAGCGCCGTGCAGGCAACCGTCTCAAACTTGCCGTTAGCCAACCGCACAGTAATCGATTTCAGCCCCAAGCGGCCTTCGCTATCCACCACCTCGGCACCGCGCAGATGCCGGATACCGGGCAGCAATGCGCTGCCTTCGCGGTTGTCGATCACAGCCACCACATCTACGCCTCTGGCTT
>JANMFT010000311.1:0-8580 GCA_031374255.1 Limoniibacter sp.
AATAATCAGCGGGCCTTTGGGCAGGCCGACAGGCGGAAACACATCGCGTGATATCAAACTAATCCCGCTGAGGCCAAGCATGCCGGAGAACAAATTCTCGCCCGTAGGCACGATGGTCTCGCGCCAAATCTCATACAGCGCAGCATAATGGCGACGGCCAGACAGATTTTCAATCGCGCGTATAACCAGCCGTTTTAAAAGCGGGTGGCTATCATCGGCATAGGTCAAAATATCAAGCGCATTTGCCATGGTGATTCCCAACCGACATTCGTTCCCGTGCCGTATGCACAGGAACGATGTCAGTTTGGTGAAACTCAAGGTTTTGGCCGTTTCAAATCCGGCGGCGTAGCTTCAAGCGCCAAAGACGCAATTGCTTCATTCAGCGGCATGGACACTTGATCGCGTGAGCCAAGTCGGCGGATGCTGACAGTGCCCTCTTCGGCTTCGCGTTTGCCAACGGCCATAATCACCGGCACTTTGGCCAATGAATGCTCACGCACTTTATAGTTGATCTTTTCATTGCGAAGATCAGCCATCGCATAAAGCCCGGCCGCACGAAGCTGAGTGACGATGCTTTCTGCGTAATCATTGGCCTCTGAGGTAATCGGCGCGACAACCACCTGATCTGGCGACAACCACAGTGGGAAATGCCCGGCATAGCTTTCAATCAATATGCCAAGGAAACGCTCCATTGAACCGCAAATAGCGCGGTGCACCATAACCGGCTGAACCTTGTTGGAGTTTTGGTCGATATAAAACGCGCCAAAACGCTCTGGCAAATTGAAATCGACTTGCGTTGTGCCGCACTGCCAATCCCGCCCGATGGCATCACGCAGAACATATTCAAACTTAGGTCCGTAAAACGTGCCTTCCCCTTCATTGATGCCTGTTTTGATCTTCCCACCGGATTCGCCGGCGAGCGTTCCAAGAACCGAGCGCAAAATGCCTTCGGCATGATCCCAACTTGCATCAGACCCGACACGTTTTTCAGGACGTGTAGCCAGTTTGATCATCACCTCTTCAAAACCAAAATCGGCGTAAGTCGAAAGGATCAGATCATTGATCAATCGAATTTCTTTTTCAAGCTGATCTTCTGTGCAGAAAATATGCGCGTCATCCTGCGTAAAGCCGCGCACGCGCATCAAACCATGCAATGCGCCCGAAGGCTCATAGCGGTGCACTGCGCCAAACTCTGCCATACGCAATGGCAAATCGCGGTAGGATTTCAAACCGTGCTTGAAAATTTGAACATGGCCCGGGCAGTTCATCGGTTTCAGCGCAAAAATACGTTTGTCGTCTGCTGTTGCGCCCGCAGACTGCACCGCAAACATATTGTCTTTGTACCAGCCCCAATGGCCTGAAATTTCCCACAAGTCTGACACCAGAACCTGCGGCGCGTTGACCTCCTCATAGCCAAGCTTGGCCAAACGGCGGCGCATATATGCAATCAACGTCTGGAAAATGCGCCAGCCTTTGGAGTGCCAAAACACAACGCCGGGGCCTTCTTCCTGGAAATGGAACAGATCCATTTCACGGCCAAGTTTACGGTGGTCGCGCTTTTCAGCTTCTTCAATTTGCGTGAGATACGCCTGCAACTCTTCATCTGTCGCAAAGGCCGTGCCATAAATGCGCGTAAGCATCGGATTATTGCTGTCACCGCGCCAATAGGCTCCCGCTACTTTTTGCAGTTTGAATGCTGTTCCGACCTGCCCCGTTGAAGCCATATGCGGGCCGCGGCACAAATCAAACCAATCGCCTTGGCTGTAAATTTTAAGGTCTTGCCCTTCCGGAATGGCGTCGACCAATTCCACTTTGAAGTGTTCACCCTTGTCGGCAAACACCTGCTTGGCTTTCTCTCGAGACCAGATTTGCTTTGTAAACTGTGCGTTGCGGCCAATGATTTCACGCATCTTTTTCTCGATGATCGGCAAATCATCGGGCGTAAACGGTGTGTCGCGTTTGAAATCGTAAAAGAAGCCGTTCTCGATCACCGGTCCGATAGTCACCTGTGTTTCCGGCCAGACTTCCTGAACGGCTTCGGCCAGCACATGAGCGCAATCATGGCGGATGAGTTCCAATGCGCGCGGGTCTTCGCGAGTGAGAATCTCGAGCTTACCATCTGAAATCACATCGGAAAGGTCTTGAACGACGCCGTTAATGGCGACCACGACTGCTTTTTTGGCGAGTGATTTTGAGATGCTCTCCGCAACATCGCGGCCCGTTGTGCCAGCTGCAAATTCGCGGATGGAACCATCGGGAAATGTGAGGGAAATGGCTTTTGCCATGAGAAACTCCTGCTATCCAATCCCGCATACGAACGCGGGTGGGTTGATCAAAGCCCGCATTTGCAGGCGTCGCGGCTATACCGCTGAAAACATTAAAGGGCAATTAGTGCGTGTGATTTGCATTATGCGCATGTTTGCCAAAATGCCAAAGCGTCCAAGGCATAGCCCAACTGAATTTCGGCAATTTGTGCGGAACATTATCAATACCGCATGTGCCGCCCGGGCCGCAGCGCATCACGCGAAACAGTGTCAGCCAAAACCCGCTCAAAAATCCGTGGCGCGCAAACGCTTCATAGCCATATTCTGAGCATGTCGGCAAATGGCGACACGAATTACCGATAAAGCCGGAGAGTGTGAGTTGGTAAAACCGGATGAAAGCCACCCCAAGCAACCTGCCCGGCGTTTTGCGCCATGGGCCGGTGTAGTTGCGGCTATACACTGCGGTCATGGTCAAGTAATTTTTCGATTTCCAACATCAGGCCCGGAATCGATAAGTTTACCGTGTCCCAAATTGTGTCGAGATCAACGCCGTCATAATCGTGTACAATTCGGTTTCGCAAGGCACGTGCCTTTTCGAAATGTATGCTTGGGTTTGAAGGACCTAGTTCAGGAAATTTCTTTAATATTTGCGCGCATTTTTCCCCGATGTGTTGAGCGCAAGCAACGATTGCCAACTGAAAAACAATGTCGGCTTTAAATTTCTCTTTGTTTCCAATTTCTAGAATGCTTTTGGTTTTTGCGCCCCATTCAAGGGTTCCTTCCAATAGAGCACGTAAATCTTTATCTAAGATCATTAGTTGATTGCCTTAAAATCAATGTAACGCTTAACGCGATCGCTGAATTCGCCCTCAAGACGTACGTCGAAATCAACGCCTGCGACTTTTTTGAGTTCGGTCTCCAAATCAAAAATGTCGAAATAAGTTAGCGTGCCAGTGCGTTCGACTATAATGTCGATATCGCTCTCTTCGGTGTCTGTCCCTTTTAGAACTGATCCAAAAACACGCGGATTCTTAACCGGGTACCGTGCCAGCACCTCCAATATAGCATTCTTATGCAGCTTAAGCGCTTCTGAAGGTCTCATGCTGCTGCCTCTTTGCGTTCCAATTGATCCAAGCAATCCACCAGCGCTTCCAGCGTTAACAGCGTGGAGGCATGGCGGGCTTTATAGTCACGCACCGGCTGCAAATATTTCAAATCCTCAAACCGGCCCGTAGGCGCATCGCCGTTTTCTTTCAGCATTTTCAACATTTGGCTTTGCGCCAGCCGCACATCTTGGGGCGTTGCGCCAATCACATGCTTAGCAACAATTGAAGCCGCCGCCTGCCCCAAAGCGCAGGCTTTTACGTCTTGCGCAAACGCGCTCACTACGCCCTGTTCAAGTGTCACATCAACAGTTACGGTGGAGCCGCACAATTTGGAATGCGCTTTGGCGCTCGCATCCGGCGCATCAAGACGCCCGATCGCGCTGATGCTGGCCGCAAATTCCAAAATTTTCGCGTTGTAAATATCGTCCATATCCGGCTTCTTTGAACAATGGCTTTCAACCTATATAGGCCATAAATGAAGCGGCTCCAACAGCGCTATCAGGACGCAGTGAAACAATGAAAACCAACGCCGATAGCACGACGCAATTTGTGCCGAAGTATGACGCCAATGGCCTAATTACAGCCATTGCTCAAGAAGCAAAAACGCATACCATTTTGATGGTAGCTCACATGAACGCTGAAGCCTTGGCACTAACGCTTGAAACTGGCGTTGCGCATTACTGGTCACGTTCGCGCGCCAGTCTTTGGAAAAAGGGCGAGACTTCCGGCAACATCCAGCGCATATTGGAAATGCGTGTCGATTGCGATCAGGACGTGATTTTGATGAAAGTGCATGTCGAAGGTGACGGAAATTCTTGCCATACAGGCCGGGAAAGCTGCTTTTATCGTATTATCGTTGCGGAAAATGGCGAAACTCAACTTGTTTTCAACGCCAATTGATTTGAACTTTATGGTTTGGTGAGTTTTTCGTGGCACTCTTATTGCCAGAGGGACTTACGCCATGCTTGACCGCCAAAGTTTTCATCATTCCGGCAAAGTGCCGCAACGCACAATCGCGCTGGCCCTTGGCGGCGGTGCTGCGCGCGGCTGGGCGCATATCGGCGTGTTGCGGGCGATTGATGAGATCGGCATTAAAATCGACATGATTGCCGGCACGTCGATTGGTGCATTGGTTGGTGGTTGCTACTTGGCTGGCAGGCTGGACGAGCTGGAATCCTTTGCGCGCGGGCTAAATCAGCGGCGCATGTTCACGCTGATGGATTGGCGCATTCGTGGTGACGGCCTGCTTGGCGGCAACCGTTTGCACGACCGGATGATGGCCTACCTTGCCGGTGTGCGTATTGAGGATTTGCCCGCTACCTTTGTAGCAACCGCCACCGAAATTGTTACCGGCCATGAGATTTTAATCAACAAGGGCAGCCTTGTCACTGCTATGAGGGCATCCTACGCCCTGCCCGGTGTGTTTGAGCCGGTGGAATGCAATGGCCGCATTTTGGTGGATGGCGCGCTGGTGAACCCCGTGCCGGTTTCAATCTGCCGGATGCATGAGCGGCGCAGCGTTGTCGCCGTCAACTTGAACTATGATCTGTTTGGCCGCGCCGCCGTGCTTCAACACAGCGCCGAAGATCCAACGGCTGAAAGCAAAAACCCTGCTGCAAAACTGCGCAAAACCGATGGCAACCGCATGGGTGTCACCGGTGTTATGGTGGAGGCTTTCAACATTATTCAAGACCGCATCGCCCGCGCCCGCATGGCCGGCGACCCGCCGGATTTATCGATACAGCCCAAGCTTGGGCATATTGGCCTGACCGAATTTCACAAAGCCGAAGACGCAATCACAATAGGCTATCAAGCCACAATGGCTAGAGCCAGCGAGATGGAACGCATGATGGACCAGACAGAGCAGTTGTGGCGGTAATTTCAATTCAGTCTTCGAAAGACCGACTATCCACGGCTTTAAGGAATCGTAGCATTGCAGCAACGCTATCGAAAATGAAACGTGCCTCCTTGGGTTGGATTAGATGGGGATTGTCGTGTGCCAATGATGTGTTATTTCGAATCGCATTAAACGATTCAAAAACGCTGATTGAGCTTTTGATTATGCGTTCTGACATCTCTGTTAGATTGCGCTGCGCAGTCAACAATTTGACGTATCGACCAACCCTTGCGTGGAGGGCATCGCTCTCTCCGCACTCGCCGCCGCCATGCTTGCGAACAAGCGAAGCGAACCTTTTCATGCAGTAAGTGTGCAACCGGTCTAGGCCCGCTTCGGGCTTGTTTGCTTCGAGATCACGACGGATCGCGGCAATCAGCTCATCTAGTGTTTGACTGAGCTCAAACGATTCAAATGCTGATGAGTCGATATGATCGCTACCGCCCTCAAATATCTCGACGACAGCAAAATAGTTGTCCCTAATACCGACGCTCGGCAATGATAACGACTCACGATATTCCCAGAGCTCGCGTAGCGCTTTCGCAACCAAACCCGCCGGAGCGCGCTCAATGAAAGAGCGGAGCCGCTTTGCTTTTGACGTTCCTCTGCCATCGAAGTGTTCAGAGATGGAAGTATCGACATTCAATTGTTCATAGAAAAAGTCAGCAAAAGTTCTATCGCTAAAATCAAGAACCAAACCGCTCTCCATAGCAAGCGCCTTTTCAAAAGGATCGCGTAAGCGTCTAGGGATTAGCTGCTCGTAAGTTCGTGACATCATGAGTACTGTTTTAAGTCGGGCTGCAATTCCTCGCAAGATCAACATGCTTAAGTCTTGGGTATTTGCACGGCGTTTTTCTTGCGCTCGGTCTGGAGATCACAATGCCAAAAGTGGGGTGACTTGGCACCGAATTGTTAAACACACTCTTACCGCTAAGCCATTGCAATATACGCCCTGATATCCTCGGCCTCGCGCTGCACATCTTCGATCCGCTTTTTCACCACATCGCCAATCGATATAATCCCGCAGAGTTTGCCGTTTTTCTCCACCGGCAGATGGCGGAAGCGGCCGCGGGTCATGCGGGCCATGACGGTTTCGATGGTTTCGTCTTCGCGGCAGGTTTGCACTTTGGCCGTCATGGCGGTGCTGATGGGTTTATCGAGGCAGGATGCGCCAAGTTTTGAGATTTGCCGCACCACATCGCGCTCCGACAATATGCCTTTAATATGGCCAAGTTCATCGGTGACAACGATGGCGCCAATGCGCTTTTCGCCCAAAATGGCGATGGCCGCTTCAATGCTGGCATCGGCCTTCACAGTGAAAACATCGCGGCCCTTGCTTTCAATAATCGCTTTAACAGTCATCGCCTTACCTCCCATGGCACGCTTTGATAAAGCGCAATGCTGCGCCTCACTCAGGTGAAATGCAAGAATGGATTAGCGCTTTCGGTTGGCAGAAATATCAAACAAAGGCAGTAGCAACAGACCTGCGATAAAGCCGCCAATATGAGCCTGCCAAGCAATATTGCCGCCACCAAAATTGCTGATCGCTGGCAGAAAATTTATGGCAAACCAAATCAAAATAAAGCTGACGCTGGTGCGGTTGGTGAAGGTTTCAAAAGTGTCAGCCGCTGGCCGGAAAAACCTGAACCGGAGGAACCACGCACAGCAAAACCAAACCGCGCCGCGGCAGCGGTGAAGCCTGAAACCGCGCCCGATGCACCAATCAATGGGTTGATGCTGTCGTGATGCAGCGCAAAATGCAGCAAGGCAGCGGCAACCGCCGTTACCACGAAAAATGCTAGAAAACGGCTCGGCCCGATGCGGGCAGCAAGCGGTGCACCAAACACAGCCAGCCATAATGAGTTGATGCCGACATGGGCCCACGAGCCGTGTAGCAGGGCATAAGTCACCGGCGATGTAATCAACGACCAAAAAGGCAGACCTACTTCGCCCTGATACGCGAGCGGAATAAATGCGCCATAGGCGATGATATAATTGTCTTGCAGCGGTGTGAAAAAAAACAAACGCGCCGCGTGAATGGCGACCATGAACCCAATCAGCAGCAACACCACCGGCGCAATGTTAAACGCCGGTTCGCGCTGGCTTACATCACTCATGTCTTACGCCGGGCAGACGCGCGAGCCGCTCAATCGCCTGTGCGTTGGCTTCAACGGCCAGCATCACCGAACCATCTTCGCGGTCTTCACGCGCGGCAACATAGGCCGACCCGTAGATTTCCGGCAATGCGCTTTGACCGTGGACGCCAATCAACAAATTGTGGCGCTCCATGCTTCCGGCGATGACTTCTTCGATGGCGCGCAACAGCTGCGGCACGCCCTCGCCGGTGATCGCCGAAACCGGAAATGGCGGGTAGGTTCCAGTCGCGCCTTTTTGCGCAATCATCAGCGCATCCCGCGCGGTTTCATCCATCTGGTCGATCTTATTCCAGACCTCGATCACCGGCACAGTGCCGCCGACGATCTGCAAACCGAGCTCACTCAGAATGCGTTTCACGTCGGCGGCCTGCGCTTGGGCATCCGCGTTTGAAACATCGCGCACATGCAATATAAGATCGGCTTCCATCACCTCTTCCAACGTGGCACGGAAAGCTGCAATCAAATGCGTCGGCAGTTCTGAGATAAAGCCCACCGTGTCTGAAATGATGGCAGGCGCACCACGCGGCAATTGCAGTTTGCGCAGTGTAGGGTCGAGCGTGGCAAACAGCATGTCTTCGGCCAAAACTTCAGCGCCGGTGAGACGATTGAACAAGGTTGATTTACCGGCATTGGTATAGCCGACAAGCGCAACCACCGGGTGCGGCAGCTTTTTGCGCCCTGCCCTATGCAGCGTGCGGGTTTGGCGCACTTTTTCAAGATCGCGCTTGAGGCTGTCGATTTTCTCCATAAGCAAACGGCGGTCGGTTTCAATCTGCGTTTCACCGGGGCCGCCCAAAAAGCCTGCGCCGCCGCGCTGGCGTTCCAAGTGCGTCCATGAGCGGACAAGGCGGCCTTTTTGATAACTCAAATGTGCTAGCTCAACCTGCAGCACACCTTCTTTGGTGCGGGCGCGGCGACCGAAAATTTCAAGGATCAAGCCAGTGCGGTCAAGCACTTTGACCTTCATTTCACGCTCAAGATTACGCTGCTGCACCGGCGTCAGCGGGTGATCAACAATAAGCACTTCGATTTCGTGTTCCGCAATAATTTCGGCAATTTCAGCGACTTTGCCGCTGCCCAGCAAAGTGCCGGCCTTGGGTTGCTTCAACGTGAAGTGCTGTGCGTGCAGAACGTCGAGATCAATCGCCAATGCAAGGCCA
>JANMFT010000317.1:0-2664 GCA_031374255.1 Limoniibacter sp.
TGTTTTAGTATTCCAATCAGCCACATAGTTAAGTCATTAGTCACCCCCGCCTCTTTCTTGTGCGGGGGCCTAGACTTGTTTTAAAGGCTTGTACGTGCCGATGCGATTTCAAGAAAGCCTAGGTTCCCGCACAAGGGGCGGGAATGACTAACAACACAAGATCGTGGGAAGTTGAGGCACTTTGTCCTCTTGAATCACGACTGTTTCATCCCGATCTCAAGTTCATGAAAACGCCGCAAAACTGCCACAACATGGTTGAACTTCGAGCTGCCATTGACGAGCTCGATGGAAATATAATTCAACTTCTCGCAACACGCGCAACATACATTGACCGTGCTGCCGAACTTAAAACCATCAATGGCCTGCCAGCCAATATTCCGGCTCGGGTGGAAGAGGTTGTGGCCAAGGTGAAAGCCAATGCTGCCCGTGAAGGGTTTGACCCTGAACTCGCCGAACAGCTTTGGCGGCAGTTGATTTCGTGGTCGATTGCGCGTGAAGAGCGCAAACTTGGCGGTGCTGAAAATCATCCAACTGCCACCTTGCGCGATGCCAAACCCCGCGCTAACGTTGCCGCATGAATAGTCGTCGCGTTAATAATGCATGGTGGTGGCGGGCAGCTTAAGGCGGCCGCTTAACGTGTGTTTTGACGTTTTGAATTTGTGGCCGCCGCTGACACCAGCTGGCGGCTTTTGTTTGCCGGTTGATCACATGATTAAAGTTTGGGGTAAAAATGACCGGTAAAATGATTGATGGATCAATAGAAACCTGTGTGACCGACGGCGGCGTCACTGTCAGCCGGTCGCGGCACAAAGTGGCCTACGAAGGTGCAATGGAGCCTTACATTGATGGGCTCGATACACGGCGCGGCGCAGTGTTTTCCTCAAACTATGAATATCCAGGGCGTTATACACGCTGGGATACCGCAACGATTGACCCGCCGCTGGTGCTGACATCCAAGGGCCGCGATGTGGTAATCGAGGGCATTGGCCCGCGCGGTGCAGCGCTGGTTGGCATGATTGCGCCAGCGCTGGCCGCAATGGCAGAAGCGCAAATCGTCGAGCATTCGCCACAAATTTTGAAGCTGCGCGTCAACGAGCCTCAAGGCATTATCACCGAAGAAGAGCGCTCGCGCGCGCCATCTGTGTTCAGCGTTTTGCGGGCCATCGTCAACCTGTTCCGTTCGCCGGAAGATGCCAATCTTGGCCTGTTTGGCGCGTTTGGTTATGATCTTTGTTTTCAGTTTGACCCGATTGAATTTAAAACCCCAAGGCCGGATGAACAACGCGATCTCGTTCTGTTTTTGCCAGACGAAATTCTGGTTGCCGACCATTATTCTGCACAGGCTTGGGTGGAGCGCTATGACTTTAGCGCCAGCGGTTTTGACACCACAGGCAAGCCGCGAGTGAAAGTTGAAGTGCCTTTTAAGGCTTCTACCAAACCGCTGCCGCGTGGCGATCATAATTCTGGCGAGTTTGCCATATTGGTCAATGTTGCCAAAGAAAGTTTCAAGCGCGGCGATTTGTTTGAGGTGGTGCCGGGGCAGGTATTCTATGAGCAATGCCGCTCTCAGCCATCGGCCATTGCCCGCAAACTCAAATCCTCCAACCCGTCGCCTTATTCGTTTTTCATAAACCTCGGCGACGATGAATATTTGGTTGGCGCATCGCCTGAGATGTTTGTGCGCGTCAATGGCCGCCGCGTTGAAACCTGCCCGATTTCGGGCACGATTAAACGCGGGCAAGACGCGATTGAAGATTCCGAGCAGATTCTCAAACTCTTAAATTCCAAAAAAGACGAAGCCGAGCTCACCATGTGCTCGGATGTTGACCGCAATGATAAGAGCCGCGTTTGCGAGCCGGGTTCCGTGCGTGTCATTGGCCGCCGCCAAATCGAAATGTATTCGCGGCTGATTCACACGGTTGACCATATTGAAGGGCGGCTGCGCCCCGACCGCGATGCGTTTGACGCTTTCCTCAGCCATGCCTGGGCGGTAACAGTGACCGGTGCGCCAAAGCTTTGGGCGATGCGGTTTATCGAAGAGCATGAGCGCACTCCGCGCGTCTGGTATGGCGGTGCGGTTGGCATGGTCGGCTTTAATGGCGATATGAATACCGGCCTGACATTGCGCACAGTGCGAATCAAAAACGGCGTTGCTGAAGTGCGGGCAGGGGCGACTTTGCTGTTTGATTCAAACCCCGAGGAAGAAGAGGCCGAAACGGAATTGAAGGCCTCAGCTATGCTCGCCGCTATCCGCGATGCGGGCAAGAGCAACGCGTCTTCAACAGCTCGCGAAGCTTCTAAAGTCGGGGCAGGGCGGCGGATTTTACTGGTCGATCACGAAGATAGCTTCGTGCATACGCTCGCCAATTATTTCCGCCAGACCGGCGCCGAAGTCACCACGGTTCGCTCGCCGGTGTCAGAGGCCGTGTTTGACCAGTTCAAGCCTGATCTGGTGGTGCTGTCACCGGGGCCGGGATCGCCCAAGGATTTTGATTGCGCTGCGACAATAAAAAAAGCGCGCGGAAGAAACCTCGCCGTATTCGGCGTGTGTTTGGGCTTGCAAGCGCTGGCGGAAACCTATGGCGGCGAACTGAGGCAACTTGCCGTGCCGGTGCATGGCAAGGCCTCGCGAATTAGGGTCATGCGCAATTCCATGTTGTTCTC
>JANMFT010000325.1:0-3160 GCA_031374255.1 Limoniibacter sp.
GTTTGATTAACCGCGTCGCTTAAGTGACTGACTACAGAAGTTACCTATACCTTCTCATACCAGAGCCGGAAAACGGCCAGTCAGGGTAAGGCCCCTGACAGTACGACAGGGAAGGCGTCCACCATGACTGGATCAGCACAAGTCAAACCCCTTTGGGCAGGCCAGGATATGCGGCTTGATCCGGCGCGTCTGCCGCAAGATGTGTCTTATGCTGCGATTGCCAGCGATGATGTCAGTTTCACGATTTCAGCACGCGGTGCGGTGATGCATCGCCGTCAGGCTGAAACCGGCTCGCCTCTTTCAATTGCTCTTCCAGCCCGCACATTCCGAGGCGTTGCAGCCCGTGCAATGGAAGATGATAATGGTGTTGTTACCGTTACACTCGAACTTTTGCATACCAATGAAGCCTTTTCGGTGCCGCTTTTGGTGGCACATGATTTGGAAAGCGTATCGGGTGACTGGCACCGCTGGGCAGAATTGTTCGGCCTGCCGATGATGCTGATTGAGGAAGACGGCGTTGCCCGCACACTCGAGGCCAGCTTAGAGCGTTATGAACAGCGGCGCGTTGAACATGATGGTTTTGTGCCAATTCCGAAGCCTGCGAAATATGGTGCGGCAGGCCGCGTTGGAATGCTTGGCGTGAGGCTGGTTATTGGCGGCCAAGTAATCATCGGCGAGTTGTGCTGATTACAGAAGGCGGGCGATAGCGCCCGTGACCAACATCAAAAGGATTATCCAGCCAATTTCGCTATTGGATTTAAACAGCTTAAGGCATTGGTCAGGATCGTTGATATTCAAAACACTGATTTGGTTGCCAAGGTGCACAGCAGCAAACGCCAAGCCCAGATAGGCCAGAATATGCGCGTTGGCGGCGTAAAAAGCAGCTGCAATCAAAGTTAGCATCGCTGCATAAAGCCCAATGAGAACAGGCTTGGTATTTTCACCAAACAACCTTGCGGTTGAACCCACACCTACAAATGCATCATCCTCGCGGTCTTGATGCGCATATATCGTATCGTAGCCAATCACCCACAGAACCGTGGCCGCATACATCAGAACCGGAGCAAGGCTAAGCGAACCTAGTGTCACCGCCCACCCCATCAGTGCACCCCAAGAAAATGCGAGGCCAAGCACCAGTTGCGGCCAATTCGTTATGCGCTTCATGAATGGATAGGCCGCGACAATGCCGAGTGAGGCGATGCCGAGCCAAAATGAAAACCAGTTAAACTGGATGAGCACTAGAAAGCCCGTCAATGCTTGGACTACCAGAAAAATCCAAGCCGCGCGTTTAGTGATTTGACCGGAAGGTAAAGGCCGCGAGCGTGTGCGTTCGACTTCAGCGTCGATTTTGACATCAACAATGTCGTTATAGGTGCACCCTGCCCCGCGCATGGCGATAGCGCCGACGGTGAACAACACAGCGTGCAATAGGTTGAGCAACCCAGCTTGATATTGCGCCGCCAATGCGAGCGACCATAAACAAGGCCAAAGCAATAATTGCCAGCCAACCGGGCGATCCCACCTCGCCAATTGCGCATAAGGCCAAACTGAATTGGGCAAAGCGCGGTAAACCCAATGGCCGGATGGCGCATCGGCAACGCGGCCTTGATTGGCAGTGGTTTGCAGGCTTTCCATGCACCAGCCGTGCCAGCAGGATTGTGTATGGTCAAGACTGGTTGTTGACGCGGAGCCATGACCTTTCTAACGCAAGATCTCTAATGCGATAAAGTTCTAAGGATTAGCAAGATCGACATTTAAACGGGCAATAGTTTAAATATTGATTTATATTGGATCGAATTGAAATTTAGGAAAAACAGATGAAGAAAACTGCATTCACATTGATGTTTCTGGCTGGAATATCTGACGCATATGCAGACGAATACGCCAGTCATCGAGGTCGTATCGCCTTTGAGAATAAGAAATGCACCGAATTCGTTGCGACCATGGATGCGCCTTCGGATAGCCAAGGCCTAGAAGGTGCGGCACTTTCTGGTTTGTATTTTGGCATTTTACTAGGATACGATGCAGCTAAGGGCGGTTTGGGTAAAAACGGGAAAACTACACTCGCGCTTCTTCGGCAAGAATGCGCAAACTCGCCTGACTTAACAGCACGGGCACTAATCGACAGAATAGCCAAATGAAACTTAGTTTTTTATAAGCCAATCACCACACCAATTTATATGTTTGAAGATTAACCTGCTATTGCCGGAACGCTCCCATGAATATTTTATTGATAGGCTCAGGCGGGCGGGAACATGCACTGGCTTGGAAAATCAGCCAATCGACGTTGCTCAGCACATTGTTTATTGCGCCCGGCAATCCGGGCACTGCGGCGTGTGGCACTAATGCCTCCATTAAAGTTACAGATCATGATGCAGTCATTGCGTTTTGCCGGTTAAACGCGATTGAGTTGGTGGTGATTGGCCCCGAAGCGCCGCTGGTTGCGGGAATCGCTGATGCGCTGATTGCCGCAAATATTGCGGCGTTTGGCCCGACTGCCGCAGCGGCGATGCTTGAGGGTTCAAAGGGCTTCACCAAGGATTTATGCGCAGAAAACAACATCCCGACTGCCGCCTATCAGCGTTTCAACAATGCCACCAAAGCCAAAGCCTATGTGCGCGGGCTGAAACTACCTGTGGTGATTAAGGCTGATGGGTTGGCGGCTGGCAAAGGCGTGACGATTGCGGAAAGTTTTGCCGATGCGTTTGACACTATCGAAGAGTGTTTTGAAGGCGCGTTTGGCATTGCCGGCGCAGAAGTAGTTATTGAGGCCTTTCTCAACGGCACAGAGGCCAGTTGCTTTTATTTGTGTGATGGCAAGATCGCTTTGCCGTTTGGCACAGCCCAAGACCATAAGCGGGCGTTTGATGGTGATAAAGGCCCCAACACCGGCGGCATGGGCGCGTTTTCACCGGCGGTGAATATGACGCCAGCGCTTGAGACGGAAGTGATGGATCGCATCATCAAGCCGACTTTGGCGGCCATGGAAGCACGCGGCACGCCATTTTCCGGTGTGCTTTATGCCGGTTTGATGCTGACAGAAGATGGCCCGCAACTCATTGAATATAATGCGCGTTTTGGCGACCCGGAATGCCAAGTGCTGATGCTGCGTTTGCAATCCGACATTGTGCCATTGTTGATGGCCGCCGCAAAAGGCGAA
>JANMFT010000360.1:0-5701 GCA_031374255.1 Limoniibacter sp.
GCTGTGGGATCATCACACCCCAGCCCGGGCCGACAACACCGGAATAGCCGGCGATCATTTCGCCCTTCAAAGATGGCGACTGAAACTGCATTACGCCGGTATCGCCGCGAAGCATAGCACGCACGATTTGCGCATCGCCAAGCGGGCGCGCCACATTTTCCCATTCCTTTTTCGGGTGGGCCAAAACCTGGCCTGCTTGATCCACAATAACGGCATGACCCATCATACCAAAGCGGACTTGCGCCGCGAGCGTACGGAAAAACATCGGGTCGATTGCGCCAACACGCAACACACGGTCGCGTTTATTGACGGCAAACAGGCGCAAATCACCATTGTCCATTTTATGAAGCGGTGAGATCGCGGTTTTTTTGGTGAGGGCATTGGCGAGCACAAAGTTAAACGTGCCTTTTTTTAGAATTTCACCACATTTCAAGCTTTCCGAACCTTCGGCTTTAATCAAGTTGGGCGTGCCGCTTAAAGAAAAGCTGCACATTGTGCGAATGCCAAGCTTATCGAGCAGGGTTTGCGATTGCGCGTTTAACGGGAACGCCACTTGATTGGCTGATGCCAAATCGAAGGCAGCCGTGAGATCGCCATGATATCTGGCCAGCGTTTGCGCCAAATTACGCGCAATAAGCAAATGCCGGTCAGAGACATCATTTATCTCGTTGTTGATAATGTGATCGCGCGTCCAAATGCCCAGACCAACGACTGGAATTTGCGCTGCCAAAACAAGAATTGCGAACAGAATATAACGGAGGCGCATGAAAAATCCGGCGATTAGTTCAGCGTGACCTATCATCAGAAAGTTACGGGGGGCTTGCCGATTTATGCCTTCTAAAGCTGTGGTTACTGCTTTGTAAAAAAACATGTTTTGCCGCTTGGTATGCCGATTTGTGTTCTCAACTGCGCAACTGAATTTTTATAATCATTGGTTTTGCATGAGCCAGAAATTATAATACTCACGCATTCGCGGCGGCAAACAATAGCATTTGACTCCGGTTTGCTTAAACAATACTATTTCACTCATGTTATAAACAGGGTGACTAGAATGCTGTTCCGTTCCGTACTTGCCGCCACCGTTTCATGCCTCTGCCTCCCCGTTTTGGCAGCGTCAGCTGATGAGGCGGCCGTGATTAAAACCTATGCCGACATTGCACTGGCCAAATATTCGGACGCGCTCACCACGGCAAAAGTACTTGATGTTGCGGTGGATAATCTCATTGCCAATCCCAATGAAGATACTTTGAAATTGGCCCGTGACGCTTGGCGGGCATCCCGCCCGTCCTATCAGCAAACCGAGGCCTATCGCTTTGGCAACGCAATTGTTGATGATTGGGAAGGCCGCGTAAACGCTTGGCCGCTTGATGAGGGACTCATTGATTATGTCGATGGCGGCTATGGCACTGAAAGCGATGAGAACGCATTTTACCTTGCAAACGTTATTGCCAACCCCAAATTGGAATTAAATGGCAAAGCGATTGACGCAACGACCATTACCCCCGATCTGCTCTCCGGAACTTTGCATGAAGTTGGCGATGTTGGCGGCAATGTCGCCACAGGTTATCACGCCATTGAGTTTTTGCTGTGGGGCCAGGATTTGAACGGTACCGGCAAAGGCGCGGGCACACGGCCTGCGACCGATTATTCCAAAGATGCCTGCACCAATAATAACTGCCTGCGCCGTGCGACATATCTTGCTGCGGCATCTGATTTGCTCGTCTCTGATTTGGAAGAAATGGTTGTCAATTGGCAGCCTGGCGGGGCAGCGCGGGTTCCGCTTGAGCAAGATCCGGCAGCGGGCATCAAAGCCATGTTTACCGGTCTTGGCTCATTGTCCTATGGCGAAATGGCCGGCCAGCGCATGAAGCTGGGTCTGCTTTTGCATGACCCTGAAGAAGAGCATGATTGCTTTTCTGATAACACCCATATTTCGCATTTATACGATGCGATAGGCATTCAAAACGTCTATCTCGGCAAATATAAAAAACTGGATGGCACGGTTGTAGAGGGCGCGTCTTTGGCCTCACTGGTTGCTGCAAAAGACGCTGGCATTGATGCCGAGGTTCAAGCCAATCTTGCTAAAACCGTTGCGGCAATGGAGGCAATTGCCAAACGCGCAGAAACCGTCGAAGCCTATGACCAAATGATTGGCGAGGGCAACGCGGAAGGTGCCGCACTGGTGCAAGCCGGTATTGACGGGCTGGTTGGCCAGACTAAATCCTTTGAACGGGCGATCACTGCGTTGGGTGTCAGTGGCGTGACCATTGAAGGCTCAGACTCGCTCGACAAGCCTGAGGCTGTGTTTCAGTAAGATTGACAGAAAGGGCGGCGGATGTTTTCGAAACTGAATACTGCCGCTCTTTTTTTGCTTGGTGTGCTTGCGAATCCACTGCCGGTCAATGCTTTAGAACTTGAAGCTGATAGACTTACGCGAGCCGATTTGTCTGAAGCTGATCGTTTGCGGGTTCAAACGATTACAGCTGCACCAACTGACTTTTCCAAACCGCAGCAATTTGAAGCGCTGAGCGCGGGGGCAGCCACAGGCAAGCTTGATTTAAGCCGCAATGCGTTTTCAGCGTTTTCTGCCAACATTACATTTGAGCAGGAACTCACCTTCCAACTCGGCAATGCTTTGTTCGATAAATTATGGGTGTCATCGCCCTCTTCAACGCTTGCGTCTGACGGGCTGGGGCCATTGTTCAACGCCCGATCTTGTTCCAGTTGTCATATCCGCGACGGGCGCGGCCATCCGCCGGAAGATGGCAACGCAACGTCGCTGCTGATCCGTTTAGCGCGCAACGCCGAAACGCCGGGAGATTTGGCGGCGATCAATAACGGCGAAATGTTGAATTTGCCCGAGCCGGTTTATGGCAAACAATTGCAAGATCTGGCCGTGCCGGGTTTGGCTGGTGAAGGCCAGGTCTCGGTGGCGTATAGCGACGTAACGGTGACTTTTCCGGATGATACGAAAATTATTCTGCGTAAGCCAAACTACGCCATCACTGATTTGGCATATGGTGCGCTTCACAAGGGCACCACTATCTCACCACGCATTGCCCAACCGATGATCGGGCTTGGTCTGATCGAGGCGATCCACGAAGCCGACATTGCCGCTTTGGCCGACCCGGAAGACGCCAATCAAGACGGCATTTCCGGACGCACGCAACTTGTGCGAGATAAAACGGGAGTGGCCGCGCTGGGCCGCTTTGGATGGAAAGCGCAAACGCCAACCATTCGCGCCCAGAGCGCGGAAGCCTTTAACGGTGATATTGGAATTTCAACGCCGGACGTGCCACTGAACTATAGCGATTGCACCAAGCCGCAATCGAAATGCTTTGATATGGCGAATGGCGAACAGGAACGCTTGGGCAAAAGTGAAGCGCCTGATCCGGTGATGGAACTGGTGACGTTTTATTCCAAAAATCTGGCCGTTCCGCCCCGCCGTGATGTTGGCAACGCGGATGTACTGCGCGGCAAAGAATTGTTCCATCTGTCCGGCTGCGCCGCCTGCCATCAACCCAATTTTGTCACCCGCCGTGACGCTTATGATCCCGCGCAGGCTTTCCAACTGATCTGGCCATATTCTGATTTTTTGCTGCACGACTTGGGTGACGGCTTGGCTGACGGGCAAAAGGTTGGCCTTGCGTCCGGCACCGAATGGCGAACGCCCCCGCTTTGGGGCATCGGACTCACACATAACGTCAGCGGGCACACGTTCTTTCTGCATGATGGCCGCGCCCGCAATCTCGAAGAGGCAATCCTGTGGCATAATGGCGAGGCGCAATCCTCGCGGCTTGCCTATATGCAACTCATGAAATCTGACCGCGAAAAGCTGCTGCGGTTTCTGGAAAGCCTGTAATGCGCCGCCTGATCGCCATATTGATTTTGATCTTAGCTGCGCTTCCCGCTCATGCCGAAACGCCAGTAGAAACAATATTAGCAGGCACGCTTAATGCATATATAAGGTCAACCTATGCGGAGTTGAAAACAGCGACCGACGCACTGGCCGTTTCCGCAAAAGCGCTCTGCGAAACGCCAAACGCTGTCACCTTAAAAACTTCTCAAGCCGCGTTCAGTGACACGGCGTTGGCTTGGTCAAAAGTGGAATGGTTCCGCTCAGGCGCTGTTATGAATGACAACCGCTTGGAACGGATGTTTTATTTTCCGGACCGCAAGGGCCTCGGCCTCAAACAGGTGCAATCTGCGTTGGCGGCAAACGACGAAAGCGCCAGCAAACCCGAAACGTTGATTACCAAAAGCGTCGCGATGCAGGGCATTGGAGCTTCCGAGTTTTTGCTGTTTGGCACCGGCAGCGAGACACTTGCAACGAGCGATGGCGCTTACCGCTGCTCATATATTTTAGCGTCGGCGCAAACTATTTCGGCCATTGCTGCTGATCTGCAAGCAGGCTGGGCCGATAGCAGTGAAGCCTCCGTGTTATGGCTTAAGCCAGCCGCCGATAATCCGTTTTTCCGCACCGATGCTGAAGCCTTGAACTTATTGATCGGGACTATGGTTCATGGTCTCGATGCCATCCGTGATATGCGGCTGAACAATTTCATCGGCAAAACGCCGGATGCTGATAAGCCCAAACTGGCAGCGTATTGGCGTTCAGGCAATACATTCAGCTCCATTGCTGCCAATCTGGAAGGCCTGCAAAATTTCTATGAGGGCAGCGGCATGCAATTGGTTTTGCCAGCTGGCAATGAAGGTTTGCTGCGCACCATCAAGTTTGATTTTGGTCAAGCAATTAAAGCGGCAAAGGCGCTGGATGTGCCTGTGATCGAAGTTTTGGCAGACCCCGATTTGCGCAAAAAAGCCGCCTATGTGCAATTGACGGTGCAGATTCTGATTGATCACTTTGAGAAAGAATTTGCTGTGGCCGCAGGTCTTGATGCCGGGTTTTCATTCGGGGATGGCGATTGAGCCGGCTCATTCTCAACCGCCGCACATTTCTGGCTGGAGCCGGTTCAACATGGGCCAGTTCACTCATGCCGCGAAGCGCCGCTGCCCTTGCTCAAGATGACACTTTGTTTGCTTCTGCCTTCATGGCAAAAGATGAAACCTATGGCTTTGCACTTTTAAATGCTGCCGGTGATATCATCACCAAACAGGAATTGCCGGATCGCGGCCATTCATTTGCAGCAAACGGGCCTGATGGCAAAGCGGTGATTTTCGCCCGCCGCCCCGGCACATTTGCATTTGCGTTTGACCCAAAAAAACAAACTGAACCTTTGTTGTTCTCAAGCCCTGAGGGTAGCCATTTTTATGGCCATGGCTTATTTTCTCGCGACGGTAAACTGCTTTACGCAACCGAAAATGCTTTCGAGACTGGCCAAGATAATAATAGCGGGATCATTGGCATTTATGACGTCGCTTCGGGCTTTAAACGCATTGGCGCATTTGCGTCGGGCGGTATCGACCCGCACGATATGGTGCTGATGGCCGACGGTAAAACGCTGTGCGTTGCCAATGGCGGCATTCTCACCCATCCGGATTCAGGGCGGCAAAAGCTTAATCTTGATACCATGAAAAGCGTAATTTGCTTTATTGATGCCACATCCGGCACTTTGCTCGAAAGCCACGAATTGCCAGCGTCACTGCAACGCCTGTCACTGCGCCATATGGCTGAAGATGCCACCGGCGCTATCTGGATTGGCGGACAATATGAGGGCGATGCTGCCAACCGCCCGCCATT
>JANMFT010000365.1:0-4064 GCA_031374255.1 Limoniibacter sp.
GGATTTAGTCACCCCCGCCTTTCTTGTGCGGGGGCCTAGAGTTTATTTTGGTTATAAAACGCTTTTTACTGGGCTAAGCTTATCGAATAAAACAAGTCTAGGCCCCCGCACAAGAAAGGCGGGGGTGAATAAGACTGGAATCTGCACCTACCGAAGACATTCACATTGATCGTTACCCTCAGCCTGTACCGCTATGAAACGCTTGCCTCCAAGCTCTGGGCATTTTCGCGCATGGGTTTTGCCCGCCTGATGATGCCGCGGGTTTCTGGTTTGAAGTTCTGGAAACTCATGGGCACGGGGGCAGGTGACGGGTTTTCTACCAAACCTGATTTTGGTTGCTATACGATATTATGCGTGTGGGAAAATGAGGAGAGCGCCAAAGCGGCTTTGAACTCCAAGCAACCATTTACCGGCAATGCCAAACGCAGTTCTGATCATGTGCATTTGACACTTTCACCCACGCAGGCGCGCGGTGATTGGGCAGGCGGTCATCCGTTTGGCTCTGCGGTTTTTGATACACCGGACGGGCCGGTGGTAGCGCTGACGCGGGCCACAATCCGGCTCCGCCATTTGCGGCAGTTCTGGAAACGCGTTCCTGCCATTTCCGACGCCATTCAAAATGAAGACAGCCGTCATTTCATGATGGGCATGGGCGAAGTGCCTTGGCTGCATCAAGTAACGTTCTCAATTTGGAGTGATGGCGATGCAATGCGCTCGTTCTCGTTGACCAGCCCGACCCATGGTGAGGCCGTAAGGCAGGCTTACCAAAAAGGCTGGTTTAAAGACCAAATGTTTGCCCGGTTTAATTTGCTGGCCATTGACGGCCATTGGCCGGAACTCGACAAGCTATCGTTTTTGGCGCATTTGAAAACCACTTCGCGAATATAGCCACTTTGGGTTTTGAACTGTGAACAGCCACGCACCAACCGGCATAAAATTGGGGCTGATTCCGGCTCTGGCAGCTGATGGCTCACTCTATCCGATTGAAAAATTGGATGCGCACCGGCGCGCAATTCCTCATTTGGCAATTTCAATTTTTGTATTTGATGGCAATAAAATGTTGCTGCAACGCCGCGCTCTCACCAAATATCATTGCGGCGGCCAATGGGCCAACACCTGTTGCAGTCACCCTCATTGGGGCGAGAGTTTAGCGGCTTCCGCTGACCGGCGTTTGATGGAAGAGCTTGGATTTTCTTTGCCATTAACGCCCGGCCGCCAAGTGGAATATCGGGCTGATGTGGGGCAAGGGTTGACTGAGCATGAGCATGTGACGTTCTATTTTGGTTATGCCAGCCAAGATACTCTTGTGATGCAACCAAACTCTGCCGAAGTAATGCAGACGCGTTGGTCAACCTACAACGATGTTGCAGCCGAGATCGCAGCTGCGCCAGACAATTACGCGCCGTGGTTCCGTATTTATATGGAACGGTTCCCGGAATTTGGGATGTAAAAGGGAAGTAGGCGCTAAATGTGTTAGCGCAACGTCACCAAACTTCGTCATTCCGGACGAGCGCAGCGAAGATCCGGAACCCATGCCTTTGAATTTTCAAGTATAGCGGCGCATTTGGTGTGCGACTTCAACGCTCAATGACCTGGGTTCCGGATCTTCGCTGCGCTCGTCCGGAATGACGAATGTTTTGGAATTTGCGGTAGGTGAAATGGAAACACCCATAAAAAAAAGGCGGAAGCTGAGCTTCCGCCAATGATGCAGTGTCCCAGGAGGGGAGTGGGTCCTGCACTGTCCGCTATGAGTATTTCAGCTGTTGGCTTACTGGCCCCAAGAGGAAGTTGTTGAGTCTGGCGTTTCCGGCCACCAGGAGAAATCCACCGGCACAATACCGTGCTTCATGCCCCAACTTGTCCAATCGTCCACAACCGTACCGGTAATCAAAATGCCAATGCCACCGGTCAGCGTTGTCAGCATTGCAAACCACCAGGCCCAACGGTGAATACTCTCCATTGAGGCGTTAAAGCCCATGGTCCATCTCCAGAACAAAGCAGCGCGTTCTGAAGCTGTTCCACGATCAGTAATCTGTTCCAGTTCGCGGTCACCACCATAACGGGCAGTGGCCAGAATGGTTGCACCGTGCATCGCAAACAGCAGAGTTGAACCATAAAGGAACACAATCGACAGAGCGTGGAACGGGTTCCAGAACAAATTGCCCCATTGAAGCGAGAAGTTATTGGTCCAGTCGAGGTGCGTGAAAATGCCAAAAGGCACAGCCTCGCTCCAAGACCCCATCAGAACCGGACGGATAAAGCCCAAGACGAGGAACAACCAGATCGCGGCGGCAAAGGCTGCGCAAACATGCAGGCCAAGGCCAAGAGCCACTGCGCGGCGATACATCCGTGTCCACCACAGCAGGATTGATGCCGTCAGGAAAAAGCCGGCAATCATCCACCAGCCGCCTTCTTTAAGCGGTGGCATGACGCGGAGTCCGTATTTTTCAAGCGGCGGATCAAGTGAGAGCCACGGCAGTTCAAGCACGAAGCGCACGGGGTTAAACCCGACCTGCGCCCACATGTTGAGGCCGATGGTGACAAAAGCCACAACAAAGCAGGCAATGGAAGCCACACCCAAGAAGCCTAAGTACATAGGCCCGATTTGCGCATTGCCGACACGGCCCATCAAATGGTTGAAGCTGCCGGTTCCGGCACGATCCCCATTTTCGCGGCCGATGGAAACACCTGCTTCCAGTGGCCCGCGAATTTGGATGTCAGTGAAGATATTTTGATATTGGTTCATAATGTTATCCCCCTGTTAGCCTGCAACCCCGCCCCAGACGTAGAACTGGCGCAGTGGCTCCCACCATTCAATCCATGAACCGGCATAGACCGGGCCTGAAATGAAGATACAAACCGCACTCCAGAAACCGGCGTTCAACGCCAGCAGCAGACCAACACGGTGAATACCGAGCGTGCCAACTGAATAGCCGATGGTGTCACGGAAGTAGGTGTCTTCATATTCAGGCTGACGCACTTCAGGGGTTTCACCAAAGGCTTTATGGCTCTTCGGATTTACCGCTGAAAGGATCATGCCGCCATGCAAAGCGAGTGCAAGCGTGGTGGTGAAAAAGAAAGTAATCGCAATCATATGGGCCGGGTTGTAATGGAAATTGCCGTATTGATAACCGGTGTTCCAAACCCAGTTCAGATGGCTGTAAATACCATATGGAAAGCCGTGGCCCCAAGCGCCAAGCGCCAGCGGACGGAACACAACCAATGTCGCGTAAGCGAAAATCGCCACGCCAAAGGCGACCGGTACATGGTAGCCCATGCCCAATTTACGGCAGATTTCAACTTCGCGCAGGGCCCATGAAATAAAGGATCCAAGAGCACACATGGTGATGATTTGCCAAAGCCCGCCCTCGCGAAGGGGTGCCAAGCCAAGACCATATTTAATGTCCGGTGGATTGATGGATATCAGCCAAATATTCCATGTCGGGCCAAGCGCCGCGCCATAGATGATCAGCATTGTTCCGATAAAGGTAAAGAACGCTCCGGTTACGCCGAAGAACCCGACGTAAAATGGCCCGACCCAAAAGTCGAAAATATTGCCACCGACTAGCGTTCCGCCCCTGACACGGTATTTTCGTTCGAAACTAAGTAGGGCCATAATCCAACCTCCGAAATATGGGCATTGATTTGAGGAAACCCACCCGCATCAATGCGGGTGGATTTGTTTGGAATACGGCTTCGGGCAGGGCAGCCAAAGTGGGTTTGGCAGGAGCCCGTCCGAAGCCCTTGGTTGTCACGATCAGCCGATAACCGGCAGCTCGACGGTTTGCTCGATTGAAGCGGCTTGCGTCGCTGCAATTTCAAACCAGTTGTAGCGTGCTGTGCTGAGCAGAACGAAATGAATCATCGCTGCCAATGCAAACAGGAACACACCTTGAACGACCAGCGTTTTGCGCGGGTCAAAAACCATCCAGATTCTCCACATGGTGCTTTTCCCTCACACAATCCAAGGACGCCAGATGAACACGAGAACGTGTGCAACAATGGCTATCGCGGTGAACATGTACATGCCTTGCAAATAAAAGCGGTGAAACTCTTGTGCCTCG
>JANMFT010000372.1:0-6672 GCA_031374255.1 Limoniibacter sp.
TCCCGAAGCAACTGTAACTTGGCTGCCGGGGCTTGCACGCAACGCTGCAAGTTCACGCACCAGAGCGCGGTATTCAGGCTCGCGCGGATGACGTTTTTCGAGTGCAAGTACAGGGTCTTTCTCAACACCCAAGGCTGCCAAGGCTTGAGGTAAATCCGGCACTTTGCTGGAAAAATCATAAAACGCCGAGATACGGTTCGGGTCAATGCGCCCGCCTTCAACATCCGAAATATATCGCAAAACCGCTGCACTCAGTGACATTTCAAACCTGATGAGTGCCTGCGCGCGGTCATCGGTTGCGTCGGGCGACCAAATGCCCTCCGGCAGTTCTACCGCATAATCTTCGGGGCTAAGACCATACATATCAACGACGCGAAGATAACGCACCAAATCCAAAGCATTTTCAGTTGGGTCGAACCCTTTGACCCACAAAAACGAAGGATTTGCCGAATAATGTGCCGTCAAAGCAGCAGCGATAGGTTTCTCAGTTGCCAGCTGAAAGCCTTGCAGTGCGGGAAAGGCTTCCCCGAATGAAATGCCGGATTGAAACTGCCCGTCAATCGATGCGTATTTGACCGCAGCAAATGGTGCATAAAGCACCACATTGTTTGGCTTGTAATCCAAGAACGTTGGCGGCTCGATTTTTGAAATGATCTTGGGCTTGGGTTTTGCAAGCTTGGGCGCGTCAGGAAACTGCTGTTTAAGTGTAGGCCTTTGAATAATCTCTTCTTGTTGTTGTCCGCCAAACAACAAATCAAGCAGGTTTTCTGCTTTGGCCGTTGCAGGCACAGATACGACCAACGCTGCACAACCCAATCCAAAAAGCTGGTTTTTCATAAAGACCGCCCAAAAGCCTCAATCACGAGGCAAAATACATCGACAAAGAGATTACATCAATCTTTCATCAATTTTTATGAATGGGCTGTTAACGGCAAGACGCAGAACATAAAAAAAGCGCCCGGAGGCGCTTTTTTGTGATCAAAGTTGTAGGTACTTATTGACTAAGGTGGATCGACAGGAGTTCGTCGCCAATATCTTTGAAAGCTTCATTCAGTGCCGTGCCGGTTGAGGCGTGGAAGTAATTGTTTGGCGAAGAAGCACATGAGGCCAACATCGTCTTCACAGCGTTTGGTACTGTACCGAAACTGATCGTGTATACTTCAAGATCTTTCGATTTAGCTTCGGTGCATGCCTTCAGCGTATTGCTGTCAGCAGCCACAGTATCAGCACCGTTATTCGGATCGTAGTGGAAGGCGCTTGAAGGTGAAAACTCATTGTAAGGAGCTTGCCAAGTGCCTGGTGACAGTGTGTTTTCGCCGTCGGTCATCACAATCAACACCTTGCGAGCTTTTTTTACAACCGACGCTGTGGGGTCAACAGGAGGTTTACCTTGAGTAAATGGCTCAGAGGATGTAAGTGTACGCGCTCCCCACATCACACCTTCCGGAATATAGGTCCAGCCAGATGCCGACAATGAGTTTATCTTATTGACCAGAGTTGATCTCGAAGAGGTCAGCGGTTGCAGTGAATCCGAACAACTTATTCCTACCAAAGCAGGGAATTTTGTCGAACCGTAAGGCTCAATTGTGTTCCGCGGTGTCGGGCGTGAACCGACGCAACCATTCCACGTCAAAGTCTGGTCAACTACGGTGTCATAACCGTCCTGTACATCAACCCATTGCCACTTTGGTTTTTTCTTCGTGCCGGTGTTTGTCCAAACTTGCTTATACTTTGGAACCTGTTTGTAAGTGTATTTCGTGTCGGTGTTAGTAAGCCAAGACGCACCCGCATTTGAGGTGCCGACATTAACATAGGCGGCAAATGGTACGACCGAACCACTAATGTCCGCGCCACGATCTTTCAAATCATAGAGCATATTGACAAAGTTCGTCGCTGCAATTTTCAAATTGGCAAGTTTATTGTCGCTGCTCATAGAGCCGGTCGTGTCCAGTGCCAGTGCGAATTCGAGAGAGCCTGTAACGCCCATTTTAGATTTTGAAAGCACAGAAGCCTTTAGCATGCCAGGTGAAAAATAATTCATTAGCATAGGTTTTACAGAGGCATCCGCCGTCAGCGTAATTGTGGTTTTTGCCGAGTCAATGCTAATATTGACGTTGGCAGGTGTACCGCTCTTGAAGTTAGCTTGAAGGAAGGCAGTTACTTCCGCGACTGAGGGGACAACTTTCTTTTCTTGATAGTTGCGGGTGGCAAACAACACGGCTGTGTCATTGGCATTTTGCAACTCGGTTTTCAGCCTGAGGGCATTCATGACATCGAGTGAAAGCGCAACGCTGGCGAACATTACCGGGAAGCCAAAAATAGCCATCGTCGCGAAGTTGCCGCGTTTGTCTTTTAACAGACGATTGATAGTGCTCATTACCATTTTGATCTCCATGGCAGTCTAATGCCGCCCTGTGACAAAGGTAATTGATAGGCTTTAAACATCGCCTAAGTTGTCATTTCAAATTTTAACGATTCTCCTCACGTAACGTTTTTCTGCTGTAAAAATGCAAAATGCCCGGGATTTTCACGTCCCGGGCACTAAAACATCGATTAACAGGGTTTCTATTGTGTTAAACGTATAGACAATAACTCGTCCGCGATCTTGTTAAAGGCCTGATTCAAACCTGCAGAATTGGAGGCGTGAAAATAAAGCTGCGGTTTACTTGCGCAACTTTCCAAAAGATCGCGAATATTATTGGGAACCTGATTGCCAAAACTGATCGTGTAAACCTCCAGTCCATAAGCTTTCGCCTGATTACAAGACTCGGTGGTGTATTTATTGGCCAACGCTTCATCATTGCCGGTGTGAACAATCTGGTTGGCGGAAGGCGCTTTACCATCGACCTGAGGAGATAGTGTGTTCTTACCATCCGTCATGATCACCAGTGCTTTTCGAACCGGGCGCGCATTGCCGGTAAGCGGTTTTGCCTCATTGAAAGGCTGCGCATCTGTCAGCATTCGCATACCCCACATCACACCCTCAGGTATGTAAGTGTCATCCACAGGAACAAGGCTGTTGATTTTAGCAGTAAGCGCAGACTTTGAACCGGTGAGTGGCTGTAGTTCAGAAGCACATTTTACGCCCAGTACACCCGGAAATTTATCACCGTCATAAGCGTCCGTAACATTTAGCGGATATGCTCGGGAACTGACGCATCCGTTCCACTTGATTAGCCGGCCGCTGGTTCGTTTAACCACTGTCGATTTCTCCGGCCCATAGACCGGCTCACAAACGCGCTCATTTTTGGCCTGTACATTTTCAGTGCGCGCGGGTTGACCCGGCTCACATTTTTCAAAACCGTCTTTCATTGTGCAGTAGGGCTGTGTAGAAGGAATCTTAACTACATGGGCAGGCGTAAACACCATCCGACAGTCTTTTTCGCCGATAACCGGGCGCTCTTTAACCACCACTTCTTCGGTTTTACGTGTGTCGATATTTTTAGGAACATTCATCCAGATTTCATTCCGGCGGCTAACGCCGACGTTGACATAGCGGGCGAATGGTACGATGGCGCCTTTGACATCTGCGCCGCGACTTTTCATATCAAACAAAATATCAACGAAGTTATTTGCTGCTGTTTTTAAACCACCGATCCGGTCGTCCTCAAGCATAGACTCAGTTGTGTCCAGCGCCAGTGAAAATTCGAGCGCTCCGTTGATGCCCAGTGTAGCTTGAGAAATTGCAGCCAGTTTCGATGTCTGCGCACCAAAATACCCCATCATCATTGGCTTTGCGTCTGAGGTCGATGTGACAGTCATGTGATTGGTTTGACGATCAAAGCTTGTCGAAATTCCGGAAACCACCCCGCTGGTATAGTTTGCCTGGACAAACTCCAACACCTCGGCATCCGAGGGAAGTTTGTTGTTAACCTGATAGTACCGGGTCGCGAATAAAACACCTGTATCATTGGCATTTTGAAGCTCGGTTCGCAGTCTGAGCACGTTCACAACGTCAACGGCCAGTGCCGCTCCGCCGAACACCACGGGAAATGCAGCAATTGTTACAATCGCAAAATTTCCGCGTTTGTTACTGCTGAAACGCTTCATAAGTTTCCAGAACATTTAAATTTCCCTTCACACCGCAAACTATAATGAAGTGTTAATATGGGCCAGTTCTTAATGCGCTGGTAATATACTATATTGCATTTTAACTATTCATACATTTTTAGGGGCAACCAACAAAAGAACACCCTGCCAACAGTGTTTGACAAAGTGTTTGTTTCAAAACGGCACAGATGGGAATTGTTATTGTGTCAGCCGAACTGAAAGCAACTCGTTGGCAATGCCCTGAAAGGCGTTAGTGAGTTCAGTGACATTCTTCGCATTAAATGATTGTCCGGGTGTCGTTGCGCAAGTCTCGAGCATGTCTTTCACAGAGTTCGGCACAGAATTCCCAAATGTTATAGTGAATATTTCAAGGTTTTGGTCTTTGGCCTCTTGGCACGCCTCCAATGTGTAAGCATTGGCCTGATCAGTATCTGAATTGGTGTGGTAGGAACCATCGGGTGAAAGTGTGTTCATTCCGTCCGTCATAAGCACTAGGGCTTTGCGAACAGGCTGCCCGCTTTTGCTGGTGGTTTTTGCTTCGGTGAACGGTGCCTGCTTACTGAGAACGCGGGTAGCCCACATAATTCCTTCAGGCATGTAAGTTTCACCGGAAGGAACTAGGGAAGAAATTGTGTTTTCGAGCGTGGAACGGCTACCGGTTAATGTCTGCAACGGCGTACTGCAAACCACGTCATTTAGTCCAGGAACCCGGCGGCTATAGTCACTGTCTCTGACGTTGAGCGGATAATCTCGCGATCCTACACATCCCTGCCAAGTGATTAAACTGCCAGTCGTAACGTCTTCACAGATGGTTTTTTCAGGGCCATACACATTATCGCATTTGTTGTAAGTGCCAGCAGGTATGCTTTCCGTCCAAGCAGCCTTTGCCGGCGTGCAAGATGTTGCACCGTCAGTGACATAGCAGGATTCGTTTTCCGCAGGGTGATCAATTGTATAGGCCCCGTAAGAAATCACCTCGCAATTTGTCGTGCCGGTAATTGGAGTTTCTTTGCGACACTCACTTTTGGTGACCCGGGTATCAATATCTGCCGGAACATCGAGCCAAGACTCGCCGCGATTGCCAACGCCAACATTCACATATTGCGCAAACGGGACAATGCCACCTTTAATTTCTGCGCCCTTATCTTTCGCATCGAACATGACATCAATAAAGTCGGATGCGGCACTTTTAAGCGCATCCATTTTGCCATCAACGGACATCGAAGCCGTAGTATCCAAAGCCAGTGCAAACTCAAGCGTTTCTGAAAAGCCAAGATTTGCTTTTGAGATCGCCTCATAACTTTGATCGCCCCTGCCGAAATAGCCCATCAGGTAAGTCTTTGCTGTGGCTTCAGACACAAGCGTAAATTCTGACAAGGCCGCGTTATAACTCAAACTTTTTGCAGTGATTTTAACAGTGGAATTGCCGTCCAAAAATGCTTGAACTGTCGCCATAGTTGGTTGCTGGCGTGTCTCTTTAAAATAGCGCGTTGCAGCCAATACCGCGGTATCATTGGCGTCTTGCATCTGTGTTTTGATATTCAGCGTGTTAGTAACGTCTATGCTAAAAGCAACAACTCCAATAACCGCCGGAAACGCGGCAGCAAGCAACATACCAAAATTGCCGCTTCGGTTGCGCAAAAAACGGGAAGCGAGACCAGCCATTTGAATATCTCCATATATTATACAAGACTCGTATCGCATCGACGTTAAAGTCGGCAAAATAGACAAGGAAAATGGGGGGTTAATTTACGGCTGCTGGCTGCATCCGGATAAGCGCTCAAATACATTGCAATATTTGCGGCTGCACCGGTATATTTAGTACGCGGTTATTCAAGGAATGGCTCAATGGCTGATACTGGCGTTGACAACACCATCGACGAACTCTTTCCACATCAGGCCGATACAACGTCCTACCGGCAAATTGGTGGCCGCGAGTTCGTGTCTGTTGTCCAATTCAAGGGTAAAGACATTATTTCAGTAAGTTCGGAGGCTTTAAGTCTGCTTGCCGAAACCGCCTTTGCTGAAATCAATCATTTTTTACGCCCCGGCCATTTGGCACAATTGGCACTTATCCTTGAAGATCCGGAAGCCACTGAAAACGACAGGTTTGTTGCTTTTGACCTGATGAAGAATGCCAATATTTCAGCGGGTGGTGTTCTGCCAATGTGCCAGGATACCGGCACTGCAATCATCATGGCCAAAAAAGGCCGCAACATTTGGACGGACGGCTCAGATCAAACAGCGCTCTCAAAGGGCGTGCTTGATGCTTATGAAAAAAAGAACCTGCGTTATTCACAGCTTGCAGCAATTTCAATGTTTGAAGAGGTGAACACAAAAAACAATTTGCCCGCTCAAATCGATATTTATGCTGAAGGCGAAGACGATTATAGTTTTCTGTTCATAGCCAAGGGTGGCGGATCGGCCAATAAAAGTTTCCTCTATCAAGGCACACCATCACTCTTAACCCATGACCGGTTGGTTGAGTTTCTCAAAGAAAAAATCCTGACGCTCGGCACTGCTGCCTGCCCGCCCTATCATTTGTCCATCGTAATTGGCGGCACGTCGGCCGAAATGACCATGAAAACAGTTAAACTCGCATCTTGTCGCTATCTTGATGAT
>JANMFT010000406.1:0-4464 GCA_031374255.1 Limoniibacter sp.
GATCGTTGGCGACGTTGCCTATGGCGAAGTGTCGGCAGTTGCAGGTGCAATTACACCAGTTCCGGGCGGCGTCGGCCCGATGACCATTGCGATGCTGATGGCAAACACTGTCATTGCCGCCTGCCGTGCCAATGGCGTTGAGGCACCGAGTTTTTAACAGGTCAATAAAACTACAGGTTGGGTTACCCCCACCCTTTATCCCTCCCCTCAAGGGGGAGGGGGACTTTCACAACCAGCCCTGTTCTTTCAACTTAATATCAAGCACGGAGTCCGCATAGCAACTTGATGCTTACATCCCCCTCCCCCTTGAGGGGAGGGATAGAGGGTGGGGGTATGTTAAGCCCGAAATGGGTTACATTTTAACTACGCGCAAAAACAGGCAGTTCAAACCCGATCCAAAAACGCAAACCAGCTCAGTGCAAAAAACAACAGCGGTTTGCGGAAGGTTTGCCCACCGGGGAAGGGCGGAATTTTGAACGCCCTGAATGCTTGCAAGCGGTCACGGTTGCCGGCAATAGCGTCGGCATAAAGTTTGCCGCAGAAATTCGACAGCATCACGCCATGGCCTGAATAGCCGCCAATTGACGTCACACCTGGCATCACGTCCCGGACAAATGGCGTTCTTGGCACGGTAATGCCAACCGAGCCGCCCCATGAATGCGTCATTTCAATACCAGCGAGCGCCGGATAAATTTCTTCAATTTGGCGGCGGATGTGAACCGAAATATCGCCCGGCACGTCGGCTGTGTAAGCCTCGCGTCCGCCAAACAGCAGGCGGTTGTCTTTGGTTTTGCGGAAATAGCGCACTACAAAACGACTGTCATCCACACTTTCTTTGGCAGGTAAAACACCTAAATCGTCCGGCAGCGGAACGGTTGCGCCAATAAACGACCGGATCGGCATAATGTGAGAAGACGTGATTTTTTCCAAACCGTCATTATAGGCGTTGGTTGCAATCAAGCAGCGTTCCGCTGTGATGCTGCCGGAAGGCGTTGTTACTATTGTCTTTGCACCCTGCTTTTCAATTTTGGTGGCGGGCGTCATTTCGTGCAGATGGGCACCCGCGGCGCTCGCAACTTTTGCTGTGCCAACAAGCAGTTTCAACGGGTGTATATGGCCGGTCTTGGCATCACGAATGCCGAATTTATAAAATTTTGAACCCAGTTTTTCTTGGGTCTCATTTGCGTCCATAAACGTCAAATGTGGATAATTAAATTTGTGCATGGCTTCCGCATGGGCGCGGTAGGTTTTGGCATCACGCGGCTTATGGCCAGCCGAAATATGGCCTTCGACATAATCAATATCGATGTCATGCGTAGCTGCAAAACCGAACAAATGCGCCTTGGCTTCTTCGGCCAAATCAAACAGGATTTTTGCCCGCGCAAAACCCATTTTGCTGGCGCTATCATCTGCCCATTCGCGTTGGCCGGTGCCAAGCTGGCCGCCATTGCGGCCCGACGCGCCGTCGCCAAAACGGTTGCCATCAATCAGGCAAACCGAAGCGCCCATTTCAACCAAATGATAGGCGGCAGACAACCCCGTAAATCCACCGCCAATAATCACCACATCGCAGGCGACATTACCATCGAGCGCAGGATATTCAGGCCGGTCAGGCACACTGGCCTGATACCAGCTGATGCCGGGCGCAATCGGGCTTTCGTGAGAGGCGTCTGTCATACGTTCAGCAGGAGATATTCCCGCTCCCAAGGGCTGATCACCTGCATAAAGGTTTCAAATTCACCGCGTTTCACACCGCAATAAGTGTTTACAAACTCCTTGCCCAAGACTTCATAAATCGCTGGTTCTTGCTCCAGCAATGCCACCGCTTCCAGTAGTGAGCGAGGCAGGGCAATCTCGCCACGATTGGCAGACGTTGCTGTCGGGCTGGAGGGTACAATGGATTTCACCATGCCCAAATAGCCGGCCGCCAGCGAGGCTGCGAGTGCCAGATACGGGTTGGCATCAGACGATGGCAACCGGTTTTCCACACGCCGCGCGACAGGATCTGAATGCGGCACACGAAAAGCGGTTGTACGATTATCATAGCCCCAAGCCGTGTTGACCGGACAAGACATGCCTGGCGCCAAACGGCGGTAAGAATTGACATAAGGCGCCATCATCACCAGCATCTTTGGAACGTACACCTGCATCCCGCCTATGAAATATTTGAAGGCTTCGCTCTCGGTGCCGTCTTTATTGGTGAAGATGTTTTTGCCGGTTCGCTTATCCAAAATCGATTGGTGGATGTGCATCGCAGAACCGGCAACACCTTGAATGGGTTTGGCCATAAAGGTTGCATAAATATCATGTTTCAATGCGGCTTCACGGATTGTGCGCTTGAACATGAAGACTTGATCAGCGAGTTCCAGCGGGTCGCCATGTCGCAAATTGATCTCGAGTTGCGCAGGGCCATCCTCGTGAATCAGCGTATCAATCTCGAGACCTTGGTCTTCTGAGAAATGATAAATGTCGTCGATCAACTCATCGAACTCGTTGATCCCGGCGATGGAATAGGCGTTACCCGCCGCAATGGCACGGCCCGAGCGGCCGATCGGCGGCTGCAACGGATAATCCGGGTCAGCATTTTTTGCGACCAGATAAAACTCGATTTCCGGCGCAACAACCGGCTTTAACCCGGCTTCATCGTAGAGTTTCATCACCCGGCGCAGAACGTTACGCGGCGTATATTCAACGGGCTCACCGCGCTGGTTGACAATATCGCAGATCACTTGCGCGGTTTTATCGGTTTCCCAGGGCACGGCAGACAACGTGGACAAATCCGGCACCAGCTTCAAATCGCCATCATTGGGGTCGAGTTTGAAATCATCAGTTTCATCAGGATACTCGCCAGAAATAGTCTGGTGAAACACCGCCGAAGGAAGCGACAGCGCGGTGTTCGACGTAAATTTCGAGGCGGGCATCATCTTGCCGCGCGGCACACCGGCCAAATCCGGCGTGATGCATTCAATATCTTCAATCTTGCGGGCAGCGAGCCATTGGCGGGCCTGATCCCAGTTTTCCACGCCACGAAGGTTATCGAGGAATTTTCGAGTTGTAGCGCCGCCGCGCACGTTTGAGGCTGTCGTTACTTTGGCTTTTAAGGGCGATTGGGTCATGAAGCACCGGTTGATTGATGCCTGACTATAGGCGGGCAAAGGTGAAGTTGGGAAGGGGGAAATAGGCAATCGGCAATTGGCAGTCGTCAGTCGGTTTTTTATAGGGCGCTTGTAATTTTGTTCCAAGCAGATGGCTTATCCTACTGCCTACTGCCTACTGCCTACCGCCTACTGCCTAAGTCTTCCTCACAATCACACTACCCACCGAATACCCCGCGCCGAACGAGCAAATCACACCGAGATCGCCATCTTTCAAATCATCTGAAAACTGTGAGAACGCGATGATCGAACCTGCTGACGATGTGTTGGCATAATCCTGCAATATATTGGGTTGTTCGTGGCGCGAAGGTTCGCGCCCCAAAACCTTCGAACCGATCAAATCATTCATGCCCTTATTGGCTTGATGCAGCCAAAGGCGCTTGAGATCAGAAGGCAAAATGTTTTGATCCGCCAAATGGTTTTGAATAAGTTCCGCCACCATCGGCACGACCTGTTTGAAAACCTTGCGGCCTTCCTGCTTGAACAGCATATCGCGATTATCGCCCATTGCGCCAACGCGGGTGCGCCGCAAAAACCCGTTATTATTGCGGATATTGTTGGAAAATTCTGTCAGCAATCGCGTCGAGACAATTTCAAAACCGTCCGAGGTTTCATCGCCGCGTTCTAACACAACAGCAGTGCAAACATCGCCGAAAATAAAGTGGCAATCGCGGTCGCGCCATTCCAAATGTGCCGAGCAAATTTCCGGGTTAACCATCAACACGCGGCGCGCAGTTCCTGCACGGATCATGTCAGCGGCAACTGTAATACCAAACGTGGCCGACGAGCACGCGACGTTCATATCAAAGGCAAAACCGCCAGCACCAATCGCCTTTTGCACTTCCACCGCAATAGCAGGATAAGCCCGCTCATGGTTGGAGGCGGCGCAAATAACGGCGTCAATTTCAGAAGCTTCAATGCCTGCTTTGGCCAGCGCTTTACCCGCCGCATCGACAGCCATTTCGGCCATAACCGAAATCTCGTCGTCGCCACGCGATGGCAAAACAGGGTGCATGATTTTTGGGTCAAGCACACCCGATTTATTCAAGACAAAGCGCCGCTGAATGCCGGACGCTTTTAAAATAAACTCGGAAGATGATTGCGGAATTTCAGCTTTCGTACCCGCTAAAATCGCATCTTGGTTTGCAGCATTTTCAGCATCAGAAAACGCATTAAACGCCGCAACCAATTCATCATTGGAAATGGAATCCGTCGGCGTAAACACGCCTGTGCCCGTGATAAAGACTTTGGTCAAGGCGATCCTCCCAAGATGGCCCAAGCAATAGCACTAAATGCAACGTCCGCCATC
>JANMFT010000408.1:0-1754 GCA_031374255.1 Limoniibacter sp.
CCTATCGCTTCCCGTGCCATCAAATGTGCAACGGCGAATGATATTTTAAATCCGCCAGTGGCAACGATTACGCCCGGCGCTTCACTTAACTCAGCCACAACGGGATCTCGGCTTTCGTGCTTTGGCCGCACGCCTGCCCAACGCTCAATCACTTCTGCGTCGCGTAACATCGGACAAATTGTTTGGGCCTTCAGCAAAAGCGCGGCCAGCTGTTCGTCAGTGGAAGTCGCGTCCTCCCACTGGTTTTCAGACGTCGAACCAACGGCAATCAACCCGTTCTCATGGGCAATCACATAAAGCCCATCGGCATAAATCACCGGCAAATCAGTTGGATTGATTGGCTTTGCCGGCCGCAACAATGCCGATTGTCCCTTCACACCGCTGCCGGTTTTCCGGCCGATTATGGGTTTAATCAAATCAAAGGACTTTATTCCTGTCGTAATCAGGATATGTTTAGCCACTATCCTATTTGCGTCGTTCAATAAAACTGAACGATCAGCAGAAATCGTTGAAACGCCCGTCCCTAAAAGAAAATCTGCTTTATTTTCAATGGCTTTGGCCAGAACTTGGCACATGGCTCTCGGCTCAAGGCGCGCCGCCAACGTGTCAAAAGCCGCTCCCAAAGGCGCAGCTTCAGGATCAACCCAGTTAGGGTTTTCAATCGGAATTGAGGCGTTCCACTCAAAACCCTCCGGCCAATGTGTTCTTGCGCCCGCTTCCCACGCCAGATGTTTAGCCCGTTCAGCTTCCGTCCAAACCGGCATTAAACGCCCTACCCGCGAGTAGCCCGCTGATAAACCTGTTGCCGCTTCCAACGCTGCAATTTCGTGGGGCAGCGTTAGCAACCCTTGCAATTGCAGCGCTTTCTTGGGTGACCAAACCGATGGCTGATGCGGCATCAGTGCGCCAATCACCCCGCCGGATGCGCCGGCCGCAACGCCAACGCTATCAATGATGAGTGGTCGCAGCCCTGCCCTCACCGCGTGAACCGCGCACCACAAGCCAACAATACCCGCGCCGATGACCACCAAATCATGGGCATTGTTCTTGATGATTGGCGGCTTTGCGGGCATGGACAAGCAATTAGTCAAAGGGTCAGCCAATTGCCAGATCAATCTCATCCCATCCACTTTGATGAACATGGCGGGCCAATTTCCGAAATTTTTGATGATCCGTTTTTCTCGCGCAAAAACGGCGCTGCTGAAAAGCGGCACGTCTATTTAGATGGCAATGATTTGCCGCTTGCTTGGGCAGGCCGTGATGAATTTGTGATTGGCGAAACCGGATTTGGCACTGCACTGATTTTCATTGAGACAATGGCGCTTTGGCGAGAAACTGCCGCGCCAACCGCAAAACTCCATTACATCACTTTTGAAGCATATCCGCTGTCACGCGACGCTATTGCTGAATGCTTGACGTCTTGGCCCGATAACGCGGAACACGCGGCAGAGTTAGTGGCAGCCTTGCCCGAAACTTGGCCTGTATCGGGGTCAGCAGTAATTGATTTGGGCAACATTACGCTCGAAGTTGTGATTGGCCTTGCTGAAGTGACTGTGCCGAATCATAAATTTAGCGCCGATTGCTGGTTTCTCGATGGCCATTCACCGGCCAAAAACCCCGATATGTGGTCAGCCAATTTGATGATGGCCGTTGGCAACTGCACAAAAACAGGCGGTTCGTTCGCAGCCTATAGCGCTGCTGGTTGGGTGCGCCGCAATTTGGAAGCCGCAGGATTTGAAGTCATCAAACGCCCG
>JANMFT010000466.1:0-3044 GCA_031374255.1 Limoniibacter sp.
TCAATGCGGAACGGGCCTTCGAAATTCTGGTCGACGTCATTGCCAAACAAACAGGCGTCGCGCCGCTCAAGACACCTGACGGTTGGATTGACATCGCTGCACTGTGGGCGGCTGTTCACGGCTACGCCCATTTGCTGATTGGCAAAAAGCTATCGATGTTTCCGGCTGGAGATTTTGATGAGCATAATGAGGTCATCAAACAAATAGCATTGCGGTCCGTGCCAAAACATTGAGGCAGTCAGGTACTCACGCCCTTCACCGTCGCATCAATATGATCCACCAGCGCATCCGGCAAATTCAGCCGTCCGGCCAGCATATCCAGGAACCCGCGTTCGGCGCGGCTGTCGGGTGAAATGGTCAACCTTGCCGCCGTGTAAAGCTCAACCTTTTGCTCTTCGCTCACAGCGCTTTCAACCAAACCGTCAAAATCGGTTGGTTCAGAGATTTCATGGTCTATAAAAGCCTGAACATCTTCATTGATGCCCGAGGTTTTCAGCTTACCTAGAATCGCGGCACGCTCGGCATCATCAATATGGCCGTCGGCACGGGCGGCGGCGATCATAATGCGCACGAGGCTGAGCGTGAACATTTCACCGGCGGCGCCTTGTGCGGTCTGGTCAAATGCGGTGCCTTCAACGACGGACGGGTCAGGCAAAGCAGCATCAGCTTTCTGCGGCAAAATCGGTTTGCCTTCTTTGTAATTTTGGTAGGCTTTGTAACCGAGCGTCGCGATAGCGGCAAGACCGCCAAGCTGTATGGCCGAACCCGCAATATTGCGCCCCGCACCGGTGCCAAGCAAAACGGCTGCAAGAGCGCCAGTCGCCAGCGGATTATTCTTTGCCATTTGCATGGCTTGGCCCGCACGGTCTTTTACCGTGTTGCTGTCACCTGGCGCTTTTGAACCCATCAATTGATCAAGAATGCCCTTGGCATCAATGTTTTTCAGCTGGGAAAGATTGAGGTTTTTCGGGTCAAACATTGATTGGCTCCTAAAGTGCGATTTTGATTAGGCGTTAGATGGGTTTTATAACGCAGCAATTAAAGAGCCTCGGATGCAATCAGGGCAATGCGACTTATTCTTGTCAATTTTTGTTGCCGCAATCGGCGTGCCGCATTCGGGGCAATTGATACTTGGGCCTTGCATAAGGCCGTGCTGCAAAACGACCCGCTTATCAAACACCACACAATCACCCTTCCAGAGACTGTTTTCAGCTGGAACCTCCTCCAAATACCGCAAAATTCCGCCCTGCAAATGGTGCACATCGCTGAAGCCCTCGGCCTTCATCAGCGCGGTGGCTTTTTCACAGCGGATACCGCCGGTGCAAAACATCGCAATGCGCTTGCCGGCGAGCTTTTCGCGGTTGGCCTCCACCCATTTTGGAAACTGGCTAAACAACCGCGTTTCAGGATCAATTGCATTTTCAAATGTGCCAACCGCCACTTCATATGAATTGCGGGTGTCGATCAGGATTGTATCCGGGTCGGCGATCAGCGCGTTCCAATCTTTGGGTTTAACATAGGCGCCAGCCTGCTTTGACGGGTTTATGGCAGGCAAGCCAAGCGTAACAATCTCGCGTTTCACTTTAATTTTCAGTTTCCAAAACGGTCGCTTGGCAGCCGTGCTGAATTTAATTTCCGCTTCACGCCCAGCCGCAAGCAAAGCACGCAAGCGCAACACCAATTGATCCAGTGCAGCGCGCGGCCCTGCCAGCGTGCCGTTAAAACCCTCACAGGCAATGATCAAAGTGCCGCACAGATTTTCCTTTTGGCCAAATTCGCGTAACTCAGCCTGCAACGCGGCTGGGTCATCAACAGGTGTGAACGCATACAGTGCCACCACATCAAAGGGCGCTATATGCTGTGTTGGTGCCACATCGGTCATCATGTCGCACCGGTTAACGCGTCAGCTTAGTGCTTTCAAGACCATTTCGTTTCAGCTTTTGGCGCTTCACTTCTGCTGGACAGCATAAAGCCCAAAATGCTAGTTTGAATTTCAATCGATTTAGTTTGGATACGCCCGTGCCGCAAAATATCTCTACTTTGAAACCCGTTCTTGAAGGCCAACCGGTTATTCCAGTTGTCGTGATCGAAGACGTCGCCCACGCGGTGGATATGGCCAAAGCGCTGGTTGCAGGCGGCCTTCCCGCAATTGAAGTGACATTGCGCACAAGCGCCGCTCTTGAAGCCATCCGGCGTATTGCGGGCGAAGTTGAAGGCGCAATCATTGGGGCAGGCACAATTCTTGACCCCGCAACCTTTGAACAGGCCGTGCTAGCCGGTGCTCGCTACATCGTTAGTCCGGGCCTGACACGCGATTTGGTGGCCGTTGCCAATGATCACGCTGTACCTTTGCTGCCGGGTGCAGTTACGCCCTCTGAAATGATGGAAGCCCGCGCTGCCGGCTACACCTATTTGAAGTTTTTCCCTGCTGAACAGGCAGGCGGCGCTAGTTATTTGAACGCGGTTTCATCACCGCTCAAAGGCTTGATCTTCTGCCCAACTGGCGGCATCACATCTGATAGTGCGATAAGCTATTTGAAGCTGCCAAATGTTGTTTGTGTTGGCGGTTCTTGGATTACGCCAAAAGCGCTAATGAATGAAGGCAGGTTTTCTGAAATCGAAGTTTTGGCGCGCACTGCAAGCCAAATAAAGGGATGATTTTAAGGCGCAATTTTACCGGCTGACACCAAAGTTGAGCCGTCAGGCAAAATACGTGGGCCTTTGCCATTCTTCTTGGGCTTAGGCGCATCATTGGAAGCACTTTGATTGCCAGCTGGGCCAAACCGATCCGGGTTCACAGGCGTTACGATGTCCGGTGCTGCAACGGGTTTTTTCACGATCTTAGCCGTTAGTATTTTTGCGCTTTTGCCGGTGGTTTTAACGCCGGTTTTAACGTTGGCACCAATGGCCCCGGTTTTGGCGGCTGGCTTGGCAACAACCGGCTCCGGTGTTGCTGAAAGTTTATCAACCTGTGAATCGTCGACAGGCAAGTCATTCTGACGCAATTCAGGGATAGGCCCGCTGTCAGGCAGCGATGCGACTTC
>JANMFT010000002.1:0-5002 GCA_031374255.1 Limoniibacter sp.
GAATGGTTCAAAGAACGCCCATTCCGCGTCATCCATCAATAATCGCGCCAAAGCAGCCTCCGTAAAAGCTACTTTGAATCAGAAATCAGAAGATTTGGGAATCCGGTTTGTCAACAGGGCCTAAGGTTATACGAACTAAGAATTCAAAAAGTATTGTAACATTCTTCCTGCCATTTACAACAAATGCGCAAACCGTGCTTGAAAAATGGATTGCGGAACTCACAGAGTTCGGTCTGACTTCAGCTGACGCACTGTTTCCTCGCGACATTGACCTCCCGCATCTAAGTGCAGTACGGCCTATCGCTGATGAGCCGTGGCCCTGCTGGCGTGGCTCAAGCCAAGTGCGCAGGATTGTTCGAATGGCTTTTGGTGTCGCGGATGTGCCTGAATATGCCCCCCATGTGTTCCGTCATATGTTTGCACAACATGCGTTATCCTTAAACCTCTCAATTGAATAACTGATGGCCCTCAGCCAAAATCTTGGTCACAAAAGCCTTACAACGATGCTGCAATATTATGGTCGACTGAGTATTAAAAGGCAGGCTGCATTGATTGCAGGTCTCGCAGAACGCATCAATCTGGATGGCTTAAGTTCCTTGAAACGTTTCATCAAAATTGTTCCAAGAGAAAACGAAGCAACCGTAATCCAGCTCATACAACTATTTCTGAAAAGCAAAGATTGATAAGACAGGGACCGTTAATGATTTTTGCTCGCCTGGTGGTACCCACAAAGCAACCTTGTCGATCAACCATTGAGCCCAAGCAGCCAGCGCGAACGATACACACACAATCTGTTTTCAGAGAATTCTCACACATTGATTGAGATCAGTTCCGAACCAATAAAATAGGCATATCCTTTCGGTTCAGTGAGGATATTACGCCCATGCCAAAACCCCAATTGAAAAAAATTACATTGCACTTGGCAAGGACCGCAGCCTTTCCAGAAGGCTCAGACCAGCACGGTTATGTGTTCGTGGCACCGCTTTATGACAATGGGCACATAGACGCTCGAAGCTGGTCGCAGACTAAAAGGGCATGTGTTGCCCACAGGTTTTGGGGCAATGAACCTATCCGGCACGGGTTATTGGTGCGCAAGGCAGGCGGTCGTAAAGGGGCGACATGGGGCTTTGATTACAACCGTTCCACACACGCCGATGACGAGGCGGGGTTTCATTTTGGCGAGCATGTTTTCACATTGGGTGAATATGTTTCCATAAGTGACTCTGATGGCGGGATGGAAACATTCAAAATATACGCTGTCTCGCCGCTGTGACCCGGCATTACCATGTCACCTTCGCATTTGTGGGCGCATTTTTTCTGCTGATGTTTACAAGTGGCGGATCGGCCGCTGATCAAATTGCAGGCGAGGAGTTTGCCGCCCAGAACTGCAGCCGATGCCATGCCACAGGTGCGACGGATGCCAGTCCATACGCCAAAGCCCCGCCATTCCGCGTAATTGCCCGAAAATACAAACTTGAATACCTGCAAGAGGCTCTGGCCGAGGGTATTGTGACCGGCCATAACCCGATGCCGGAGTTTATCTTAACGCCGGTTCAAATCGATGACTTGCTGGCCTATTTCGAAACACTGAAATGACAGTCGCTTCAAGATTTGGCCAAGACACTGGCAGTATGGATGTTCTATCTAACACACCCGAAATCTGGCAAGCTTTGCTCCCTGCCCATCCGCGCGATGTTCATAAATACCAGCGTGGCCATTGCCTTGTTGTCAGCGGCAGCGAACTTCAAACCGGCGCTTCGCGTTTGGCGGCCACAGCGGCACTGAATAATGGCGCCGGCGCTGTATCAATTTCTGGCAATAAAGCGGCATTGCGGATTCATGCCACACAGGTGACTTCGATAATGCTGCAGGAGGCAACAACGCCCGCAGACTTCGCGGTGCTTCTTGCAACTGGCAGATTTGACGCGGTCATTATTGGGCCAGCTGCGGGGGCGGGTAAGCCAACGCTGGCGCGGATAGAGGCAATCCAAAAAGCAGGGCTGCCTTTCGTTTTGGACGCTGACGCATTGACGTCTTTGACCGGACAACTAATTCCGTTTGATCAAACAGATGCAAAAACGCCAACTTGTGTTATGACGCCGCATGCAGGCGAGTTTGCAAAGCTCTTTGCTCCGCTGCTCACCGAAAATGCACAGTTCAACGCGCTGTCTGTAGAGCTTCAACACGCGAAGGTTGAGCAAGCCCGCGCCGCAGCGCGGATTGCCAATTCAATCATCGTGTTCAAAGGTTTTGATACTGTAATCGCCGCGCCGGACGGCCGAGCAATATTTAATAACAATGCCGGCTCGGAACTTGCCACTGCCGGTTCCGGCGATGTGTTGTCGGGACTGATTGGTGCGCATCTGGCAGGCGGCATGCCACCATTTGAAGCGGCAGCGGCGGCAGTTTGGTTGCATGGTTATCTTGGCGCACAAATACGCATAGGCCTCACCGCAGACCGGCTTGTCGAGCAGGTGAGGCCTTTAAGTGCTTTTCTTTGATGATAAATCGCCAGAGTTTGCGATCCGCGTTCCATACGCAGCTGTATAAATTACCACATGACTGCTTTTAGATGTGTCATGGTGCTTTCGTCGGCAATTGACCGCCAAAATGAGTTCACTGCGGTGTCATATGCGATTCAACAAACCACAACTGCTGGTCAACGCCGCGTGAAATTTCGGTGAACAAATCGGCGGTGGTGACATCGCCAAGTTCATCGGCCTTTTTTATGGCTTCGTGAACCGATTGGCCGAAAGCGGCCAACGCGCCTGCCACTGCGAATATATGTTGTTTTTCATCTGCAATGCCCAATGGATATGGAATGAGAAATGAGTTTTCAGTAGCTGTTTGAACAGTCCCCAGCGCAGTGCCACCGAGGCCACCGGCCCGCTCCGCAATCATATCGGAAAAATTTTCGACCTCTTCCGAAACCGTATCAAAAAGTTTATGCACCGAGATAAACGCCGGGCCGCGCACGTTCCAGTGGGCCTGTTTTATTTGTGCATGCAAATCTATCGCGGCTGCCAGATGATGATTTAGCAACACCACAATTTGCAGCCGCACTTTTTCAGGCAATGTATTTCGGGTCGGCTGCATGTTTATGCTCCTGTATCGTTTGAGTGCTGCCGCGACGTATGCGGATAAAACACAATAACCCTTACAAGAGAGGCATCGCATTAACCTGCATCATAGCGCGGCATACAAACTGCTGATCAAATTGGTTTAAGGCGCCGTGAGCGCTGCAATCAACAGTGAAGGATTTTCATATGCGAAGCATCACCAGCCTTTTGGCAGGAATTGCCGTTCTTGCCTCAACATTGACAACACCATTATTGTCGACACCGGCCTCAGCCTTATCACTTGTCACGCGCGCACCGGTTACCACACAATCCGATATTCAACTGATATCTGACCGCGATATCTTTCTGCGCAGAAAAAACGGCGTTTACCTCAACGGCGTACGCGGCCACAATCGCTATCGAGACGGCTATCGCCGCAGCAACGGATTTTGGTTTCCTGCCGCTGCATTTCTTGGCGGTGTGATTATTGGCGGCGCAATCGTGAACGGCAATAACCAGTTTGGAATTCGCCACATCCGCTGGTGTGAAAACCGCTACCGTTCATATCGCACCAGCAGCAATTCGTACCAGCCATATGATGGCCCGCGCCGTATTTGCTATTCACCCTATAGCTGAACCAACGGACCTCTAGGCGGGATGCAATCGTTTGCGTTCCGCCGGCTGTGGTTCATCTGAATTCGGCCTTTCACCTTCAAAAGCTCAACATATTCTGGGGATAATCTAATGGCCGATACCAATTCCTTGACTGGTAAAACCGCATTGATCACCGGCGCTGCCGGAGCCATTGGCTTTGCCACTGCAAAATTATTAGCAAGCCGCGGAGCAAGCATTGCCGCAATGGATATAAAGGGTGCTGAATTCAGCGGTTTGAAAAAAGCAATTCCGGATGTACTGGTGCTTGAAGGCGATGTTGCCGACGAGGCGTCATTGGCGGCTTGCGTTGCAAGCGCAATCAAAACATATGGCAAGATCGACATCTTCTTCAACAATGCCGGAATAGAAGGCGCGGTTGCGCCAATCCCGGATTTTCCTGTTGATGTGTTTCGCAAAGTCCTCGAGGTCAATGTAGTAGGCATTTTTCTTGGCTTGAAGCTAATCATCCCGCATATGGCCAAGGCAGGCGGCGGCTCAATTATCAACTCATCCAGTGTCGCCGGACTTACCGGCTCACCCGGCCTTTGCGCCTATATTGCGAGCAAGCATGCGGTGTTGGGTTTAACGCGCACGGCTGCAGTCGAATGGGGGGACAAAGGCATCCGGGTCAATTGTATCAATCCCGGCCCGATAGAAAGCCGGATGATGGCGTCCATCGAAGAGGGTGCTGCACCCGGTGCAGCATCGGCTGTTCATGAAGGCTTTGCCAAGACCATCCCAATGAAGCGCTATGGAACGCCCGAAGAGGTGGCCAGCGTAGTGGCATTTTTGGCATCAGACGACGCGGGCTATGTCAACGGCGCATTTTACACTGTCGATGGCGGAATGACCGCAGCTTAACTGCGCCGCACCGAATTGCCGCTGTTGATGATTGTGTTGATCAGCGCGGCGACTGCGGCATTCAATCCCGCCTGACTACCAGTCTCGGAATTATTTTCATGGGCGGCGGCGGCATCTTTCAACACGCCCATAATCTGATCTTCCGGCAGAATGTGAGAATCATTCAGGGCAAGCAAGAGCGACTCGCAAATGGCAAGCGCGGCAGTGCCGGCAACATCGTTCATAGGTTTCATGTCGGAACCTTTTGCCTTCGAGTTCGTTACACAAACATCCGCAGTCGCGCTGTGTCAGGAAAGCATACTGTCACAGTTTTTCGGTGGCCAGCTGATGCACATTAGCATTGCCGGGAAGATTGGGGAAAAATGGAGCATTCAAGCGAACTTATCGCAAACCTAAATCCATGGCAGGCAACCGCCACATGTCTTGAC
>JANMFT010000013.1:0-11510 GCA_031374255.1 Limoniibacter sp.
CCAAGCCGATGCTGATTTTGCCGCCGGTATCGATCGAGGCCTGATGCAGGGGATCGGGTTTGCGGTTAAAGACATAATCGACATGCGTGGTTTGCCAACCAAATGCGGCTCGCACAACCAACCGGACACGCCAGCCGGACAAGACGCTGACATTGTGGCCCGACTTCGCGAAGCAGGCGCGGTGCCGCTCGGCAAGGTTGCAACCTATGAATATGCGTTGGTTGGCCCCAGCTTTGACGGGCCAAGTCCTCCGCCGGTCAACCCGTGGAATGCCTGCCATATCACCGGCGGTTCATCTTCCGGGTCAGCTGCCGCCGTTGCATCCGGCATGGTGCGCTGCGCTATCGGCACGGACACTGGCGGCTCAATCCGGGGCCCTGCGGCCTATTGCGGTGTGGTCGGGCTGAAGCCAACATATGGAACAATTTCCCGAAAAGGTGTTTTCCCGCTGGCCGCTGATCTCGATACCGTCGGGCCAATCGCAGCTTCAGTCAGCGATGCGGCTCTGATGGCGGAGGCGATGGGTGTGCCTGCAACAGCCAAACTTGGCCAACCAGTGAAAGGTTTACGCATTGGCTATGCCCGTAATTGGTTTGCCACTGATCCCGCAACCAGCCCGAATGTTATGGCAGCGATGGATACCGCCATGTCCGATTTTAGTCTGGCCGGAATGTATGTCGAGTTGATCAGTTTGCTTGATTACACTGAAATGGAAGCCATCGGAATTACGCTGCTGCAATACCAAGCCTATGCATTACACGGCAGTAAAATTACCGGTGGCAAATATGGCAAACAAGCAATTGAAACAATTTTGTCCGGTCAAAACATCAGCGCCAAGGACTTTGACAAAGCCCGCAAAATAGCGAAACAATTTCGCGGCGAAATGGCTGCGACACTCGCTCAATACGATGCTATCGCCACCGCAAACGTGCTGTCCCCTGCGCCGCTGTTCAGTGATTTTGTAGCTGATCACGCGGTGTGGACACCAATGCGTACTTTGCCGTTCAACGTCACAGGTCATCCGGTTTTGGCGTTGCCAATCGGGTTTTCAAAAGGCCTGCCGCTCGGCATGCAATTGATCGGGGCAGATCACAGTGAAGCTGTGCTGTGCCAAATCGGTAACGCTTTTGAGCGCGTGACCGACCATTCGGCTGAGCGCCCCCTGCTCTAAACGTTTCGAACTTGCATCCGGTCGAGCCGCAATTGCGCGGCGCGGCGATGGCCTTCCAAACCTTCACTGGCAGATTGCCGCGCGGCGGGTGGCGCAACCAGTGCAACACCGCGCTCGTCCAGCCATTGGTGCGTTGCAATCTTCACATATGCGCCCACCCACAGCCCGCCGGTGTAGCGCCCTGCCGCCATGGTGGGAAGCGTATGGTTCGTGCCGGAACATTTGTCGGAATAAACCACACTTGCGAGTTGACCGATAAACAGCGACCCATAATTGCGCAGCTTTCTAGCGGTGGCGTGCGGGTCTGAAGTGTGCACCTGCAAATGCTCGGACGCGATAAAATCAGAGTAGGCAATCATCGCAGCCTCATTGTCGCAAATCGCGATTTCGCCCATATCGCGCCAAGCTGGGCCAGCCACATGCGCGGTGGAAAGCGTCGCCATCTGCGCTTCAACCTCCACCAACACGCGGCTTGCCAAATTGGCATCCGTGGTAATCAAACCGACCCGTGTGCGCACATCATGTTCAGCCTGCGCCAGCATATCGGTTGCCAGCATTTCAGCATCGCCGGTGTTATCAGCCAGCGTATAAATTTCAGACGGGCCGGCCAATTGGTCGATGCCAACCGGGCCGAATACTTGGCGCTTGGCCTCATTCACAAACGCATTGCCGGGGCCGACGATTTTCACAACTTGCGGTACGCTCTCCGTGCCAAACGCCATCGCTGCAATTGCTTGCGCTCCGCCGATGCGAAAAATGCGATGCGCGCCCGCCAAATGACATCCGGCAATCATCGCACGGTGCGCGTTCGGTGGCAGGCAGGCAATCACTTCGTCAACGCCTGCAACAATTGCCGGGACGATTGTCATTATCGGGGCAGATAATAAGGGGAATCGCCCGCCCGGCACATAGCACCCGACACGCTCTACCGGGATCACGCGGTGGCCCATGTGAACACCTGGGTGAATTTCGACGTCCAGCGGCAAAATCGTGGCAAGTTGCGCCTTGGCAAATGCTGTCACATTGGTAATGGCAAATTCGGTGTCTGCCCGCGTTTGAGGATCAAGCTTGGCCACTGCCGCCAGCCGGTCAGCCATACTGATTTCGAATGTATCGACGTCGGCCTTATCAAATTGCACCGAAAATTTGCGAACCGCAGCATCGCCGTTCTGCTTCACTTCGCTCAGCACATTGGCAACCGTTTGCGCAATGCTCGCCGTATCACCGGTATTTTCACGGTTCGGCGCTTTCAACCAGCGCACACCTGGAAATTCGAAATGCTCTGCTGATTGAGTTTTCAAGACTGACCCCATTGTCTTTAAACGAGGAGTTTTTAACCTCCCTTTGCGGAAAACTTAGATCAGTCAAAGCGATATTGCAATCGAATGCAAGGTCTGGTGGTTTTTCAGTTTATGATTTGATCGCTGCAGTTTTTGTAAGGCCTGCACGTTGTTGGCTCAATTTCCCGTGCATCAACTAAACCCACAAGCCATGTAACATCGCGCTATGTTTTTGAAACTCCAGCAACCACAGCAGACGACATGCGCAAAGATTTGTGAGTACGGCAAAAGTTGTAATGCACAAAATACGGCGGAGGCATGTGAAGGTGCTTGTCGATCTTTAATTTCGCTCTTGTTTTGCGCCTAGCCATGCAAGGCAATATGGCAATGTGCACTTGTATTTGACTTAATGCGTTTTTTGTCCAACCAGAGGGCATGGACATACACCCGCAATTATTGGATTGGCTTGATGCTGTTTGCGCTGCGTTCAGCGCCAGCGACCTCATAAAAATCACGCTTACAAAACCCGGTCAAACTGCTGGGGATTTGAAGTCGATTGATATCCGGCCAGTAGTGATCAAACGCGATATGAAATTAAGTTTCACCTATCATCATAATACGCGGGATATCGTTAAAAACTACAATCTGGGCGAGGCCAGACTTTTGCTGGCCCCGCTTTTGACCGGCAGCTTTTTGAGCGCGCGCCTTTATACAAAAGCCGCCGATATTAGCCTTACGCGGCAGAGCGATAATTTTAGTATGGCAACGGCCAAGCCGACGATGCAAACAACTGACCTTTCGCATAACCGGGCCAAGAACCATTTGATTTCCGGAGGCGGCAAAACCTATTTACACGCATTAGGAGTGACTGATCAGCACGGCCAGGTTCTCAAAACCGCCGCTGATAAATTTCGCCAGATCAATAAATATATCGAGATTGTGGACGGCCTGATAAAAGACCTGCCAATACGAAAATTACGCATTGTGGATATGGGGGCTGGCAAGGGGTATCTCACATTTGCGCTCTATGATCATCTGGTCAATACATTGAAACGCGATTGCGACGTGACGGGTGTGGAGTTTCGTGCCGACCTGGTGACGCTGTGTAACGGGATTGCAGCGTCTTGCGAATTTTCACAGCTGAAGTTTGTTGAGGGCACGATTGAAGGCTATGACTGCGCCGGAGCAGATATTGTGATTGCACTCCATGCCTGCGACACTGCAACGGATGATGCCATTGCCAAGGCAATTAAAGCAGAAGCACAAATCATTGTGGTGGCGCCCTGTTGTCACAAACAAATCCGCCGTGAAATGAAAGCATCCACTTCACAAGGACATAAGACCCAAGATTTGGACTTCATGCTGCGCTTTGGCACCTATCAAGAGCGCCTTTCCGAAATGATAACCGATAGCCTGCGCGCGCAACTCATCGAGCTGAACGGTTATGAGTGTAATTTGTTCGAATTTATTTCAGATACTCATACACCCAAAAACGTGATGATCGTTGGGAAGAAACTGAGTTTTGAGCGCAATCATGCGGCGACTGCTAAGATCGCGGCGGGTATAGCAAATGCGAAACACATGTTTGGCATCAAGACGCATCAATTGGAGTATTTGTTACAAGATTGAGCGCTGGGTGATGAGAAGACTGCACGTGGGCCAAAACCAGTTCAAGCTACTCTTGATACCGGCAATTTTGAAACATCCCACATATCATAATCTTCGGGCATGATACTTGGGGCCGTGTTGCGCATCGAGAGTGAGCGCTCCCAAGCCAATGATGAGGCAATTATTTTGTCGAGATCGGCATATTTTGGTTGCCAGTCAAACACATCTGATAAGCGGGTATTGTCAGCAATCACGGTCATAACGTCGCCGCCGCGGCGGTCCGTATAGACCGCAGGCAGTTTTTTGCCGGTGACGCGTTCGACAGATTGTATTACGTTTTTTACCGAGTATGCCGTGCCATAACCTGCATTGGCGAGCAGGCTTTGTTCGCCGCCGCGTAATCGCTTCAGTGCACGGTAATGCAAATCCACCAAATCAGAGACATGGATAAAATCACGCTCACATGTTCCATCACGGCTTGGGTAATCTGTGCCAAACACATTGAGCGCCGGGCGTTTGCCGGTTGCAGCTTCGCATGCCGCTTTAATGAGATGCGTTGCGGCAGGTGTTGATTGACCGGTGCGCCCCTTAGGGTCAGCACCAGCCACATTGAAGTAGCGCAAAATTGTGTATTTCATTCCCGACGCTTCGCAAGCATCGGCGAGCACACGCTCAGTCATTAATTTTGACATACCATAGGGTGATACCGGCAAGGTTGAGTGGCTTTCGTCAACCGGATCAGTGCCGGTGGTGCCGTAAACTGCTGCGGTGGAAGAGAAAATGAAATTTTTAACACCGCCGTGAACAGCAGCACCAATCAGGGCCATCGCTTTACCGGTGTTGTTTTCATAGTAGGCAATCGGGTCGGCAAAAGAATCCGGCACAACGGTAAGCGCGGCAAAGTGAATGATAGATTCGATTTTGTGGTCAGCGATAATTTTGGAAATAAGGTTGGCATTACCAATATCACCAACGATGAGCTTGGCTTCCATCGGCACGGCCCAATCAAAGCCCGTTGAAAGCCGGTCAAGCACAACGACATCTTCACCATTGTCCAAAAGCTGCCAAACCATATGGCTGCCAATATAGCCAGCTCCGCCGGTTACTAATACTGCCATATTCATCCCCGTCGTATCACGCATGCACTTAGCGGCACGTGCGATGACTATGGGGACGTTAGTTTAAAACACGGTTTCTTGTAGAGTATCAGTTAGAAATACAGTAAATCTGACAATAATTTAATCGTTCAAATTTTATCATTCAACCAATTGCTGATACGATCCGCAGCATCATGAATGTGGTTCAAATCGCGGTTGAAGCACAGCCGCAACCATTCTTCTGTTCCTGCGCCAAAGGCCGTGCCGGGTGCGAGGCCAACGCCGGTTTTATCAAGCAAATCAATCGCGGCATCACGACCATTGTTCCAACCTTCGACTTTGAAATAAAGATAAAAAGCACCTTCAGGTGGAGCAAAAGTAACGCGATTTGAACCTGCCAGCGCGTTTACTAAAATATCGCGGGCTTGCCGCGCCCGTGCAACCTGCATGTCAACAAAATCGTCACCGTTTTTGAGCGCTGCTGACGCACCACGCTGGATGAACTCTGCAACGCCGGATGTGGAATATTGCACCAGATTCTCAAAAATTTGGCCAAGCTCAACCGGGATCGTAGCCCAGCCGACGCGCCAGCCTGTCATTGCCCAATTTTTAGAAAAGCTGTTGACGAAAATGATGCGGTCTTCTTCTTGCATCACATCAAAAAACGACGGCGCCCGCGGAGCGCTATAGCTAAAACGGTTGTAAATTTCGTCGGCGATAATCCAGAGGCCATGTTTTCGTGCAAGCTCTAGAATTTGCCGCAAGCTCTCAATGCTGGCCGTCCAACCCGAAGGGTTAGCCGGTGAATTGACGAAAATCACTTTGGTTTTGGGCGTGATCGCGGCGCGCAATGCGTCAATATCACAAGAAAACCCGTCGCCGTTCCATTTTAACCGGACAGGTTTTGCAATGCATGCCGCAAGATCAACCGCTGCGGCAAAATTTGGCCAAGCGGGCGTGAAATAGACCGCTTCTTCGCCAGTATTCATTAAAGCGCGGATGGCAAGCTGGATGGCCTGCATGCCGGAACCGGTGACGATGAAGCGATCAGGGCTGAGGTCTTTGCCAAAATGTTTCAGGTGATAAGCGCTTAAAGCTTCGCGCAAATCGGGAATACCGCGCTGCCAAGTATAAAACGTTTCACCTGCATTGAGCGATGCCATGGCGGCTCTTGAGATAAAATCGGGCGTCGGCAAATCGCCCTCACCCACCCATAGCGGCAGCAAATTCTCACGCCCACGTCCGCGATTGACGAGTTCAACGATGCCGCTCTCTGGTGCAAGGCGCGCGAGATCGCCGGTTTGGTGCAGGTGAGTTGTCATTAAATGTCACATCGTTGAAAATCAAAAGGCCGCCCCAATATGCTTGGTGCGGCCTTATTTCTCAACTGAGAAAATCTGCGATTAGCGTTTCAGCAGGTCACGGATTTCAGACAGCAAGGCAACATCAGCTGGCGGTGCGGCTGGCGCAGCGGCGGCTTCTGCTTTTTTCATTGAATTCATGGCTTTAACAACCATGAACAGAACAAAAGCGATGATAACAAAGTTAATCAGAAGCGTAATAAAATTGCCGTAGGCCAGCGTTGCGCCAGCCTCTTTGGCGGCTTCCAGAGTTGCGGCTGGTGCGCCGGCCAGCTGGATAAACATTTGGCTGAAATTAACGCCGCCGGTGATCAAACCGATGATCGGCATCAAAATATCCGCTACAACAGAATTGACGAGCGCGCCGAATGCGCCGCCGATGATTACACCAATGGCCAAATCGACCATGTTGCCCTTAATGGCAAATTCTTTGAATTCTTTTAGCATGTGTCCCTCACATTTGTTTGCTGTTATTCGCCAAGTGATTGATCACACTGTTATGGCGCAGTAAAACATACTTAACAAAAGATGATCAATGCAACAATACCGCCTAAGCGCTTTTGCCCAGACGGTATTATTACAGGTTCGGTTTGAATTTTATTGTCGTATTCAGTTATTGGCATAAGTGCTGGAAGACGGCGACAAACGCGCAATTGTGGCAACGGCTTGGGTGCGGCTATCAACTCTAAGCTTCTGCAAAATAGCAGAGACATGGGCTTTGACTGTGGCTTCTGATACCGTCAGTTCATATGCGATTTGCTTATTGAGCAAGCCCTCGCCGAGATAACCGAGCACACGGGCTTGCTGCCGGGTGAGCGATTTAAACTGCGAGATAATGTGGCGGGCATCATCATCTTCATCAACCGACAGGTCAATGTTTGGCACCAAAACGCTGCCACCGGCAATCACGATATCGACTGCTTTGCGCAGCTGGCTGGGTGAGGCTGTCTTGGCAACAAAACCATTGGCACCAAGCTCAATGGCACGATTAATGAATTTGGCATCAGCAACTTCAGACACCATAACAAGCGGCACATTGGGAACTATCGAGCGCAACGCCAATATGCCGCGCAAACCGCCCATGCCCGTGATCGAAACCTCCAACAAGATAACCGACGCTGGCTGACCCTTCATCAAAGCCTTCCGGAGTGATGCAAAGTTTTCACATTGGCTGATTTCAGTGTTGGCATGCCTGTCGGCGAAAGCGCCGTGAACCGCACCATGATAAAGGGTGTTATCATCTGCTATGACGATGTGGACGCCTTTGGTCATATTCATTCCCCCCGGCTCTTAGTTTCTACCTCAATATGCGAGAGAATTTGGAAATAATCAAATGGTCAAATAGCGGCTATTTTCAACGATATGCCATGTAATCAAAATGGTGTGCAGCTTTATGTGCGGTCAGGCGTTGGCGCGGTGTCGCCGCCAAATTGCTGAAACTCTTTCACTATTCGCATGAAACGCCGGAAAAACTGTTCCATCTGATTGAGTGAGGTTTCAAACTCTTTTTCATCCTGCTTAGGGATTTTCAGACCGGAACCGGCAGGTGCGATCTTTTCGAGCGCAGACACGCGTTTTTCCAGCGAATCAATTTTAGCTTCAAGTTCAGCGATGTTTGCGTCATAGGCCAGCCTGTCATCAGCTGCCATGCGGCACACCAATTGGCCCGCGGTCTCTGTGCACTTTGATATAGCGCCGGTTGCAACATCTGTGCGCACATAACCATCGTCGGTGCGGGTAATTGAAAAACGCTCGTTAGGTTCGTTTGCAAAAGCATGAGCCATACCGGTTGCGGCCAACACAGAAATAATCAAAAGTCTTTTCATGGTGCACCTTTGGCTTTGCAAATAGCTTGTTATCCTTGCATGCAACTCTGGTTCAAATTAGGGCATTTGCAATCTTTGGAGATGGCTGAATGGCGCGCGTCTATAAAATTTTAGCAAAATCGATTTGGGACGACGCTGTTTCCAAAGGTATTTTTTTGGGCGCAACCATCGACCTGACCGACGGATTTATTCATTTGTCTACCTCAACACAGGTCCCGGTGACAGCATCCCTGTTTTTCAAAACCGGCGATGATTTGGTGTTGGTCGGGTTTGATGATCAACAATTGACGGGTTTAAAATATGAGCCCTCACGCGGCGGCGAATTGTTTCCGCATGTGTTTGGCGCAATCAAAACCAAACTAGCCCGGAGCGTCTTTAAGCTGGAACGCCAATCTGATGGAAGCTTGAAATTCCCGGATAACTTTCAGTGAATTTATTCGAAACAGTATTGGTGAAAGCTGCGCGGTTGATAGAGCCGGAAACAGCGCATAACGCGGCCATCGCGTTTTTGAAATTTGCGCCCCAGCCTGCGTTGGAAGCCCAACACGCAAACTTATCACAAATGATTTGCGGGCTTAGTTTTCCCAATCCCGTTGGTCTGGCCGCCGGGTTTGATAAAAATGCTGAAGTGCCGAACGCTTTGCTTGCGCGCGGGTTTGGTTCGGTTGAAGTTGGAACCATCACGCCAAAACCACAAGGCGGTAATGCAAGGCCACGTCTTTTCCGACTGCCTGAACATCAAGCCCTGATCAACCGGTTTGGCTTTAACAATGACGGGATTGATGCATGCATCAAGCGGTTGCAAATCCGCAAAGCACAAGGTCTCCTCGGCATCAATATCGGGGCCAACAAAGACAGTGTGAATCGCATCGGGGACTATGTTTTGGGCATAATCGCGTTTCAAGCTTACGCCGATTACTTTACGGTCAATATTTCATCGCCCAATACGCCAGGACTTCGGGCGCTGCAAACAGGTGATGGGCTCAAAAGCTTGACAGACGCCGTTCTCGAAGCGCGGGCGAAGAACGCTGATGCGGCGGATAAAATGCCGCCGATTTTCGTGAAAATCGCGCCTGATTTAGACGATGCTGAGTTGGATGCGATTGCCTCGGTGGCGCTGTCATCCGGCATTGACGGTCTGATTGTTTCCAACACAACACTTGCACGGCCAGTGCCTGAGGCAACGCACCATCGCAGCGAGCAAGGCGGATTTTCTGGCGCACCACTGTTTGAGCGCTCAACGATCATGCTTGCCCGTATGCGGCAGCGGGTTGGGACTAACATGCCACTAATTGGCGTTGGGGGAATAAATACAGCGGCGCGGGCACTCACAAAAATTGAGGCCGGAGCCAATCTGGTGCAACTCTACACCGGCATGGTTTATGGCGGGTTTGGTTTACCGCAGCGGATTGTCGATGATTTGCAAAAGCTGGTTGCGGGACGTGGAACTGCAAATATTGGAGCTTTGACCGGAACGAAGACAGATGAATGGGCGGCCAAGCAGGTTGCCGTTTAAACCATGCTGAACATCGTCAATCACTCTGCCTATGATGCCGAATTTGATGCTGACCATCGCTTCCCGATGGGCAAATATACCGCCCTTATGGAAGAGTTGGCGCTGAGCGGTTTGCTTCATCGCGCCATTGTTCACATGCCGGTCATGCCGGAACCGGCTATGCTAAATCTGGTACATGACGCTGAATATGTGCGTTCCGTTTTTGAAGCGCGCGTTGACTCGAAAATCGAACGGTTGATCGGGTTTCCGGTTAGCCGCAAAGTGGCTGACCGCGCGCTGCTGGCAACATCCGGCACAATGCTGGCGGCGCGGCTGGCGCTGACGCATGGCATTGCTTGTAATACCGCAGGTGGCAGCCACCATGCCAAACGCGCACATGGAGCGGGGTTCTGCACGCTCAATGATGTGGCCGTAGCGGCGCTAGGCTTGCTGAAGGATGGTTTAGCCAAACGTATTTTGGTGGTGGATTTAGATGTGCATCAGGGCGATGGCACGGCGGAAATTCTCGGCAATACACCTGAGGTTTTCACTTTGTCAGTGCACTCAGAGAAAAACTTTCCGACGCGCAAAGAGCGTTCAAGTTTGGATGTGCCGCTACCCGATGCCATGGTCGATGCGGACTATCTCAAAATCTTGGATGAAACTCTCGACCAAGTCGCGGCACAATTCACCCCGGATTTTGTGTTTTACAATGCAGGTGTCGATGTGCATCTGGAAGATCGTTTGGGGCGGCTCGCCCTCTCGGATGATGGCATTGCAGCGCGTGACCATGCAGTGATCAGCCGGTTTGCGCGAGCGGACGTCCCTTTTTGCGGGGTTATTGGCGGCGGATATTCCAAGGATTTGGAAGCGCTGGCCAAGAGGCATGCGCTATTGTTTCAAGCGGCGTGCCATTATTGCTAGCTGGTTGGCACAGCCAAAGTTTGCTTCGAGCGCTCCATCACCACCATGGTGCGGAACCTTTTGATGTTGCCTTCCGCGAAAAATAACTCGCGCGTCAACCGCTCATATTCGCTCATATCAGCAACGTTTATGATGAGCACAAAATCAGTTTCGCCGGTGACATAATAGAGCTGCTGCACGTGAGCGGATGCCAAAAACCGCGCCTTGACCTGATCAATCAAATCCAGTTTTTCGCTCTCAACCGAAACCTCCACGATAATCGTAATCGGGCGGCCAACTTTTGCGGGATCAACCACGGCGACATTTGCGCGAATGACGCCCGCCTTTTCCATCGCCGCAATGCGCCGGTTTACGGCGGAAGCAGAGAGGTTTACCGCCTCGCTGATTTCGCGTTGCGACAACCGGTTGCTGATTTGGAGCAGGTTCAGGATTTTGTGGTCGAATTCATCGAGTTGCATGTTTGAGCCTGTGAACGCTGGCGAAATGCAACGTTATCCCGTTTTTGGGTTCAACAAAGCGCAATTTTTCTGAGTGCGTTAGGCTATTATTGCATAACTCATTTCGGTGCAATGTAATGTTCATTTCAAGCAACACAATCAAATACCCTCAACCACGTCCGCACTTGCTGGAGGCATTGGGTGCTAATGGTCGGGGCCGCGCAATGCATTTTCTGAGCGCCTGCCCGATGAATGCGCCCACGCCACTTTATAACATGCAAAATTTGGCTGCATCTTTAGGGGTTGGCTCG
>JANMFT010000022.1:0-9170 GCA_031374255.1 Limoniibacter sp.
GGAGCTGTCGCCAGCGATATCAGTGCCAAGCCGCCTACGGCTATCAACGGACCCATTATGGGCAGATAATTCATCACGGCTGCAATAGCGCCCCAAACAAACGCATTCTCAAACCCGTAGGCCCAAAGGCTGAGTCCGACCAAAGCGCCAACACCGATATTGATCAGTGTTATTGTCAAAAGGTAATTTGAAACCTGCGTTTCGACATCATACACAATGCGCAAGGCCCGCTTTTTCTCGCTTAACGATGGCATAATGGCGATCAGTTTTTCATAGAATAATGTGCCGGTTGATAGCAGCAGCGCTGCAAACAATGCTGCGATGCCAATTGTGGTAAATCCGCGTGCCATGGATGAAGCGGCCGAAGCAACCAAGCCTGCTTGTTCGACCACCACACGCTGTGTCGTGGTCGACACTGAACTGGCAGTAAGTTCCTCAACAGATTCGCTTGCTTCTTGCACGGCTTTAAGTTGCGGCATCAAAGTTTGAAATTTCGATTTCAACTGCTGTGCCATTTCCGGTCCTGATTGGACCATTTCAATAAATGGCCCGCTGACCGAGTAAATACCAAATCCGATAAACACAGCTAGGCTTGGCACCATCAGAAATGCCGCAAGCGTTGAAGGGACACTACGCTTTTCAAACCATCGCATGATTGGCCGGAGTGTGAGCGCGATGAGAATGCCCAACATAATGGGCATGAAAAAATCGCGGGCCACATAAAGCACGGAAAAACCAAGGATCAAGCAAATGAATGTCAGCCTGATTTGCAGGGAGGCAAAATGCACCGTATTATTGGAAATAACTTCGGTACTTTCAACACTTGTAGAATCCAAATTGGAAGTGCCGGAATTCGTGGCCCCAACAATTTCAGCGGACACTGAAGCCTGATCCGTATTTACAGTGAGTAAAGTCATAACAAATGCCCCGCAGTTGACTAAGTGCAACGCGGCAAGGGCACATCCGTTCCACAGCCGTTTTAAGATCGTCTTTTTCGCGTCACGCTTTTGGCAGTTCCACATGCGTGAAAATTAAGAACACAATTTCCAAACTGTTTTCGTGGATGGTTTCTATGTAATTCACAATGCTGCAAATTCTTCGGCCACTTTCACTATCCCAAACTCCAATTTGTATGCGAACTAAATTTGTGCGTCAGAACTAAAAGCCCTCCGCTAATAAATTAATAGCTCCTCACCCTAGCCACCTGATAATCACCGGTCTATTTCAACACGATGATTACCCGCACCCTCCGTATTTTTGAAAACTGGATTGACCCTTACAGCCCCATTCCTGATGCGCCGCCGCCAGGGACGGCGTTTGCTTTTCTGAGGCATTTTGTGCGGCAATCACCAATGGCATTTGTCGTGATGCTGGTGCTCGGCGGGCTGGTGGCTTTGCTGGAAGCGGCTCTTTTTTGGTTTGTCGGGCAATTGGTGGATTTGCTGGATACGGCAACGCCTTCACAAGGCTGGGATGGCCTCATGGCAACTTATGGCCCGCAGCTTCTGTTCATGACGCTTGTGGTGTTGGTGGCGCGCTCCGTGGTTATCAGCCTTGCTGCATTGACTGAGGAACAGGCGGTGGTGCCGGGATTTTTTAATCTGGTGCGCTGGCAAAACTATGCCGCGGTTTCGCGCCAAACGCTGACGTTTTTTCAGAATGATTTTTCAGGTCGTGTGGCCACCAAGGTTTGGCAGGGCGGGCAGGCGGCCGGCGATTTTATGGTGTCGCTGCTGCAAGTGGTTTGGTTCGTGATTATTTTTACTGCCAGCACAATGTTGCTGATCGGGGACTTGGATTGGCGGCTGGCAGCGATGGTGCTGGCTTGGATGGTGAGCTTTGGGTTGCTTGCGCGCCATTTTGTGCCGCGCATCCGCAAACACTCGAAGGCTTCTGCTGAGGCCAGTTCAATGGTGCAAGGGCGGCTGGTGGACGCGTTTGCCAACATCGAAACACTTAAACTACTTGGCCGTGATGCTGATAATGACGCCTATATCAAAGACGGTTTTGACCGGTTTCGCGTTGAGATTTTGAAGTTCACGCGGCATTTAACCGGCGTGCGGGTAACGCAAGCGATCCTGTCGAGCCTTATGATTTTTTCAATTGCGGCTTTTTCAATTGATCTCTGGATCAAAAGTTCAATTACAGTTGGCGGCGTTGCGTTCACGCTTGGGTTGGTGTTGCGCCTCAACAATTTGCTGGCGCGATTGATGACGCAGCTTAACGGTCTGATGCGCAATTTTGGCACCATGCAAAACGCCATGGAAATGGTGGCAAAGCCGGTGGCAATTATGGACAGACCGAATGCGAAGCCGGCTTTGCCGTTACAAAATTCAATCCATTTTGAAAATGTGCGGTTTCACTACGGGCGCGGCAGCGGGGTCATTGATGATCTGAGCCTTACAATTAAAGCCGGTGAAAAGACGGCTTTGGTCGGGCCATCGGGTGCCGGTAAATCCACCATCATAAGGCTGATTTTGCGCCTGTTTGATGTGGAAGATGGCGGCGTATTTTATGATAGCGTTGATGTTCGCCAACTGACCCAAGCCAGTTTGCGGAACCAGTTTTCGGTTGTCACACAAGACCCCGGGCTTTTGAACCGTTCGATCAGCGACAACATTTTGTTTGGCAAGCCAGATGCGACGATTGCTGAAGTTGAGGCGGCGGCAAAGCGCGCCAAGGCCCATGAATTTATTTTGGCACTCAAGGACGCCAAAGGCCGGACCGGCTATGACGCGCATATCGGAGAGCGCGGCGTGCGGTTATCGGGTGGGCAGCGCCAACGTATTGCCATTGCGCGTGCTCTCTTACGCGATGCGCCGGTGTTGATTCTGGATGAGGCGACGTCATCGCTCGATTCTGAGATTGAGGCTGCAATTCAAGAGAACTTGGCGGCTTTAACAGCAGGCAAAACCGTAATTGCAATTGCGCACCGGCTGTCAACGATTGCGCACATGGATAGGCTGATCATTCTCGACAGGGGCTTGGTGGTTGAAGATGGTACGCATCAGCAGCTATTGGCACGAAACGGCCTCTACGGTTTACTATGGCAGCGGCAATCCGGCGGATTTTTGGAATTTGATGCCTGAAATCAGCGCGACATTTCAGCCAGAGGCGATGCAGCATATGGACACACATTTAGACGCGTTCTAAATGAGAATATTGACAGGTGGATTCTATCCGCCGCGCAGTGGAATTTGCAGCTAAATAACGGGAATAAGGCCGCGAATACCGATCAATAAAAGGAAATTTGAGTGTGAGCGAGCAAGAAAACATTGATGGCGGTCGCCGCGATATGCTGTTGATTGCAACCGGAATGACCGCAGCTGTGGGCGCAGCGGGCTTGGCGTGGCCATTTATCGACCAAATGCAGCCGGATGCCTCAACTTTGGCGTTGGCCTCAATCGAGGTGAATGTATCGAGCTTAGAACCCGGTATGTCTCTTACCGCAAAATGGCGCGGCAAGCCGATTTTTATCCGTAACCGCACCGAAAAAGAAATTGAGGAAGCCAAAGCTGTTGCGCTCGCCGACCTTAAAGATGGCAATGCGCGGAACCCGAACGCCGGTGATGCTGCTGAGGCAACCGACATTGCCCGTTCTGCGGGTGAAGGCAAAGAAAACTGGATCGTTATGATCGGTTCATGCACACATTTGGGCTGTGTGCCACTTGGCCAAGCCGGGGATTTTGGTGGGTGGTTCTGCCCATGCCATGGTTCGCACTACGATACAGCCGGACGCATTCGCAAAGGCCCTGCGCCGCAAAACTTGGCGATACCGGCATTTAAATTTGTCTCAGATACAACAGTCCTGATCGGTTAAGGGGAGCACTTTGCTATGAGCGGACATTCAACATATAATCCGAAGGCTGGCATAGGTAAGTGGTTCGATGACCGTTTGCCTCTGCCTCGTCTTGTGCACGACTCGTTCATTTCTTATCCCGTACCGCGCAACTTGAATTATGCCTATGCGTTCGGCGGTATTCTTGCTGTGATGTTGGTAGCGCAGATTTTGACTGGCGTCGTTTTGGCCATGCATTATGCGGCTGCAACTTCTGTGGCGTTCGACTCCGTTGAGAAAATCACCCGTGATGTGAACTGGGGCTGGCTGCTGCGTTACATGCACGCGAATGGCGCATCGTTTTTCTTCATCGCGGTTTATCTGCATATCGGCCGCGGGCTGTTTTACGGTTCTTACAAAGCGCCGCGCGAGCTGTTGTGGATTTTGGGCTGCATCATTTATCTATTGATGATGGCGACAGCGTTCATGGGCTATGTCTTGCCATGGGGCCAGATGAGCTTCTGGGGCGCAACGGTTATCACCGGCTTCTTTACCGCAATTCCTGTGGTTGGTGAGTGGGTGCAACAATTGCTGCTCGGCGGGTTTGCGGTTGATAATCCGACCTTGAATCGCTTCTTCTCGCTGCATTACCTGCTGCCGTTCATGATTGCTGGTGTTGTAATCCTGCACGTCTGGGCGTTGCACGTAACCGGCCAAACAAATCCGACCGGCATCGAAGTCAAGCACAAAACTGATACGCTACCGTTCACGCCATTTGCAACTGTAAAAGATGCGCTGGCGATGCTGGTGTTCCTGCTGGTGTTTGCATACTTCCTGTTTTACATGCCAAATTATCTTGGCCACCCTGATAACTACATCGAAGCAAACCCGCTGAAAACACCGGCTCACATCGTGCCTGAATGGTACTTCCTGCCGTTTTACGCGATTTTACGCGCTGTGACGTTCAATATCGGGCCGATTGATGCGAAACTTGGCGGCGTTATCGCAATGTTTGGCGCGGTATTGATCTTATTTGTCGTGCCTTGGCTCGACACTTCGAAAGTACGTTCCGCCATATACCGCCCATGGTACAAAATGTTTTTTGCCTTGTTTGTTGCGAACGTCATCTTCTTGGGCTGGCTTGGTTCGCGCCCGGCTGAGGGGTGGTATATTCCTGCAATGCAATTGTCGGCATTATATTACTTTGCGTTTTTCTTAGTTGTGATGCCGCTGCTTGGCCTGTTTGAAACGCCGCGCCGCTTACCGAACTCCATCACAGAAGCAGTGTTGGCAAAACAAAAAAATACTGGCAATGCGCAAGTTGTGCCTGCTGAATAAGGGAATATTAGAGTATGAGAATGTTGTTTAAGTCCCTCGTTCTTGCGGTTTCGTTGGGTTTAGCTGCCGCCACCGGAGCGTTTGCTGCCGGTGGTGAGGGTGAAGCAGGTAAAACGCCGCATTACCCGATTAACAAACCACGCTACCAAGACTGGACATTTGCAGGCCCGCTTGGCCATTTTGACGAACAGCAATTGCAGCGTGGCTTGAAGGTTTATACCGAGGTCTGTGCTGCCTGCCATTCGATGAAGAAAGTGGCTTTCCGCTCACTTGAGGCGCTTGGCTACACCCCCGAACAGGTTAAGGCTCTGGCCGCCACTTACACCATAACCGACGGCCCGAATGCAGAAGGTGAGATGTTTGAACGGCCTGGCGTGGCGTCTGATTATTTCCCCGGGCCATACCCGAATGTTGAAGCATCGACGGCCGCTAATAATGGAGCCTATCCACCGGATATGTCGCTGCTGGCAAAGGCGCGCGCCGTTGAGCGTGGGTTTCCAACATTCATTTTTGATATTTTCACAATGTATCAAGAGACAGGGCCAGATTACATTTACTCACTGTTGACCGGTTACACTGAAGATGTGCCTGAAGGCGTGGAGGTGCCGGAAGGTGCGCATTATAACCCGTATTTTATCGCGGGCCCCGCGCTAGCAATGGCGGCACCAATTTCAGACGATATCGTTGCTTATGATGATGGCACAAAAGCAACGACTGACCAGATTGCAAAGGACGTAACCGCGTTTTTGTATTGGGCTGCAGAACCGCATTTGGAGACCCGTAAAGAAACCGGCTTCAAAGTGATGATGTTCCTATTGGTGTTTTCAGTGCTGGTGTTTTTCTTGAAACGCCGGATATTTGCCAGCGTCGCGCATTAAGATTTGCGCGATGGGATTTGATGAAGGCGGCTTCGGCCGCCTTTTTTGTTGGCTTGCTCAGGCAAGCATCATAGCAAGCTGCCGCTCGCACGCCAGCCTGTCCTCGCCGGTTACCTCGCCCATAACCCGGATTATTAAATCGTTTGGGACTGTAGTCAGCCGCCATCGCACCTTGCAAGCTATTTTCAATCCTGCGGAGCCTAAGTCACGAATAGGCACATCACTAGGCCATGTGCTTTGAGTTGTTGAAGTAATCATGGCAACGAGAGTTGATCCATTGGCCTCATTGAAACTTTGCCCCGAAATCACAATTGTCGGCCTGCGTTTAACGACCGGAATTTCCGCGAAAGGAAACGGAATAACTGCGACTTCGTAACGCTTACAAATCACGAAATGCCTCCTCGTCTTCGTCGCCAAGCCATTCGGAAAAAAGGACGGATGACGCTGCCAAGTGCTCATCAACTGTATTTACCAGCCGGATGGAAACGCGTTTGCCTTTTTCCAACCGGTACCATTCGTTCCAAATTTCTTTCATGGCTCCGATGGGCCGAAGCCCAAGTGTTTCACGTCCATCGGATCCATTCCGCATCCGTTGCCAGCGGCCAATAACGCCGCCGGTCTCAAGTGTGACTTCCTGCTCAGGAGCCAATTTGCCTAAATAAGCCGCCATTTCAGCCGAGTTGATATGTTTTGGCCACATTGAATTGTCTGTTACTTGAACGGTAATTGCCATCTCAAATCTTGCTCCTGTGGAGGGGTGCTATGGGGGTGTTATAAAAATAGTGAACACCTGTCAAGGTTCATTGATCATTGCCTTCAAAATTAGTGTTGTAGTGCCGTCGCCTTTTTTGTGGCCCAGTCTTAAACCCGCTATCTTTTCGCCCTGCGGCTTGGCACAAGAAAACCAACATATTTTCGGGGCAGGGGCATGAACGAGACACTTCAAGAAACGCTGGTCAACTCGATTCGCACAATTGCGGATTACCCCAAGCCCGGTATTTTGTTCCGCGATATCACGACTTTGCTGGGTGATGCCCGCGCGTTCCGCCGTGCGGTGGATGAATTGGTGCACCCTTATGCCGGCCAACGCGTTGATAAAATTGCAGGGATTGAAGCGCGCGGGTTTATTCTTGGCGGCGCAATTGCGCACCAACTTTCGGCCGGTTTTGTGCCGATCCGCAAAAAAGGCAAGCTGCCGCATGATACAGTGCGTATTGCCTACAGCCTTGAGTACGGCGTCGATGAAATGGAAATGCACCGCGATGCTATTATACCCGGCGAAAAAGTAATTCTGGTCGATGATCTTATTGCGACCGGTGGCACGGCAGAAGCGGCAACCAAGCTGCTTCAGCAAATGGGGGCGAATGTTGTTGCCGCTTGCTTTGTAATTGACCTGCCTGATTTGGGCGGACGCGCACGCATTGAAGCGCTTGGTGTGCCGGTGCGCACACTGGTTGAATTTGCGGGGCACTAACTTTGTCACCACGCGACATTGCTCTGGCCCTCGGCGTTACCGCAGCTTGGGGTGCGGGTCTGACATTTGCAAAAGCGTCAATGCTGCAATTTCCGCCGGTGTTTTTGATGGCGGTCTCGCTGTGGGTGACGGCACTTGTGATGCAAGTCTACGAGCGCCGTGTGCCGCTGACCTCACATTTTCGTGGGGCCATGATCGCGCTGTTCGCTGTGTCATTGCAATCGGCGCTGATCTTCAAAGGCCTGTCCGGCATGGAGGCTTCAACTGGCGGGCTTCTCAGCCAAGTACAAGTGCCGATGGCGATTTTTGCAGCTTGGATTTTGGGCACAGAAGCGGTGCGGCTTGGCAAACTGGTGCCAATTTGTATTGCGTTTGTTGGGGTTGCCATCATCATCGGCTTGCCTGCAGTGCTGCCGCCCGCATTACCGGTGATCACCATGCTGGCTGGAACCGCGGCGTGGGGTTTGGGCCAAGCGATGATTGCAAAATATGGTGAGGATGAGCCGACAATGCTGCTCAAACGCACATCGTTCCACGGTGCAATGCAACTTACTGCGATGACGGCGCTGCTTGAAACCGGCCAATGGCAATCACTCGTTACAGCAGATTGGTTTGATTGGCTTGGGCTGGTTTATCTATCGGTTATAGGTTTCGCACTTGCCTACATCATTTGGTATGGTTTGTTGAAACGTAACCCGGTGTCATCCGTCAGCCCGTTTATCATGGTGATACCCGTGGTGACTTTGATAACTGCTGTGTTGTTTTTAGGGGATGATTTGACGTTCGCCAAACTCAGCGGTGGCGCGTTGATTTTACTGGGCGTCGCTATGTCTAGTGGGATAATCAAAAACCGGTTTGCTTGAATTTAGCCGTGCGACATTATGAAATACATCGGCACCGCGACATAGGCGGCGATACATAATGCCAGCAAGGCGCGTATCCAGAGTTTTTGGTAGCGCCGCCATAAAAGCATCGCCAATGCGATGCCCAATGCGGCCTCAAACAGACCGAATTGGTTGCCATAAAAATTTCTGTCCCAGTAGGAAACCGGCGAGCGGAAGCGCCATTCGGTCAGCGGCCAAAAGTGCATATGTGCGTCATCGCGATGGCAAAGAAAATCGATGATGGAATGAAATAAAGCGGAGCCGGAAAGCGCAATACTGAAGCCCGACCAGCTTTGGCTTTTGGCTATAAGGCTGACCGCCAATATTGCGCCCCATAGTAAAAACGAATGGCCAATAGCGTTGGAGACCTGCCACCAGTGCTCCCAATAAATCTTGCCGAAAATCTCAGACAGCGGGTAACCGGAAGCACGCAAACCGATGATAATCGCGTACATGGGCAGATCAGGGATAATGCCGCCTAGAGCGCCTGCGACTGCAAAACGTGGGGCAGGGCGGCCAAACAATGCCGCGCCCATGATGATGTGAGTCTGGGTGTTCATTTTGCTATTTTGGTGCCGCCTCTCTCAAACCGCAACTGAATTTCGACTTAAAGATCCATGATGTGTCAAAAATTACAAACACAATGTATATAATATTTGACATAGAGTCTGAAATTACATACATCGCGCCCGACGCATATTGCAATCGAGGTTTTCGATGTCTTTGTTTGAAATGAGTTGGCCCGCGCAAACAATTCGCAGCTTGGCGGTCTATGCCTGGTTTTTGAACCGGCACTTGGATTTGGCGGCAGCTGGCGC
>JANMFT010000035.1:0-5725 GCA_031374255.1 Limoniibacter sp.
CCCGATCACGCAAATGTCAGGTTTCAGAAGTGTGGCCATGGTGAAAATCCGTTCGGGTCAGGCAGTCTTGCGTAAGCGCTTTATCACGATCGGTAATAAAGCTGCTAAAGCCAATACGATAAAGGCAGTTAATAGTTGCGGTGTGATCAAATCTTTCACGTTGAGCGATGTGCCGGCCTTGGTGGCGGCATCTAGCGAGCTGCCGAGGCCCTGGCCCAAAAAAGCATAGGCAAATGTGCCTGGCAAAATACCAAGAACTGTTGCGGTAGCGTAGGTTTTGAGTGGCACTTTGAACAGTGCCGGCACGATATTGATCACGAAAAACGGAAAGATCGGCGCAAGGCGCAAGAATAGCAAATAGCTGAATGCGTCTTTCTCAAAGCCTTCTGTCATTGCCTTTGCAGCGCCACCAACACGTTTGCGCAAGCTGTCACCGAATGCTGACTTGGCAGATAGAAACAATACGCAAGCGCCCAAAGTGGCTGCGAACGCCACAATAATGCCGCCGACAATCCAGCCGAAAAGAAACCCTGCAAAAATCGTCAGGATTGAAGCGGCTGGAAACGACACCGCAACTGCCAAGGCATAGGCAACAAAAAAACCGGCGCGGGAGAGAACGGGATTTTCAGCGACGTAATTTTGCAACGTGGTTTGGCTTTGCGCCAAATAATCCAGCGTGAAAAAACGTTGCCACCCCATGGCATAGCCAAAGCCTAAAGCCGCCAGTATCAACCCAAGTGGCGCAAAGCGGCGAAGTGCACTTTTTGGAGCAGAGGTCTCAACTGGCAACATTGGCGTTCCAGTTATAATCATATGCGCCAATGGATGCCGCTTCAATTTGAGCGGCCAGTTCCGGCGTTGCAAATTCCGCCCAATGCGCTTTCAACTTGCTCTTGCCGCCAAAGTCATCGGCATACCAAGAATAGATTTTAGATGATGTGATCTCACCGTCTTTGATCGAAAGCCCGCGCGGATGGTTAATATAAAGCGTTGCGCTTTCCCGCATTTGGCTTTTCAAATTCTTGGCGGTGTAGGCATGCGGCATCAAATTCGGACACGAATAGGACGCACAGTTGAGTGCATAATGGCTGAGCGGATCATTAAAGAGCGGGCGGATGATCCGGTGCTCAATATCATCGAGTGACAGTTCGGTTTCAGCGATTGTCATCAACTTCTTCGACCACGGGCCTTTGCCGAAAAATCCGCCTCCGCCCAGATTAATATCGCGGATGGATTTGACCGGCCAATTTTCCAGCATAATGGACAATGTTTTGGCGTTGTAAAAATTGATCCAATAAGCGTGCGCCTCGCTGCGCGAAAGCTGGCGCGGATCAAGTGCAGTAAGGCTGGCAACATATCCATCGACAGCACTACGTGCGCCGACAAGCGCGCCGTAGTTGACGCTAGCATAACCAGTGGCATCGACGCTGACATATTGTTGCAAGACAGAATCAAACTCCGAATGGTCAGCTTTGCCGGAACCGGCGGGCTTGAATTGCTTGAGTGCAGATGCGGCAAACGCTGGCATTGCAGACGTCAGCAAACAAGCTCCAGCGAATAATACACCCAATTGGCGACGGTTCATTTCCATTTTCAATACTCATCTTCATCTTATGGCCACCAGTGCGCTTACGAACGCTTACAGGCAAGAGTTTCAAGCGGCTTGTCACCCCGAAGTGAGGCGGTGCAAATCCTAATGTCACAGTTCCGTGAACAGCGAATTTGGCCAGACAAAGATTTAGGCGATCAAGCCAATTGGAAGCGTTGACTTTGCGGGTTTTTTGAAGCTAAAAGCACCCAACTTTGGCGGTCGCGTGCCCAAGGCACCGTGCCTTTTATCATGCGCTGCCGACATAAACCGAAATTTCTGGCTTGAAGGGCCGCATTTCAGCGGCAAATTATTATGAAACGCACATATCAGCCATCAAAACTCGTCCGCAAGCGCCGTCACGGCTTCCGCACCCGCATGGAAACACCGGGCGGTATGAAAGTACTCGCGCGTCGCCGTGCCCGTGGCCGTAAGCGTTTGTCTGCGTAATCCTGCGTTTTACGCCATCAACAGTGCTGTTCGGGAGTATTATCCCATGATGCCTGAAATGATGACCAAGCGATCAGATTTTCAATCTATGAAAAACGGTATGCGGTTGCGCGGGCCGTTTTTTTTATTGTCGGCAAAAGTAAACGGTCTGGAAATTGCGCGCATCGGTTACACTGTGACTAAAAAGCAGGGCAATTCAGTGCAACGTAACCGGATGAAGCGGCGGCTTCGCGCCCTTGCAAGAGGTGAAGAGGCCACATTCCGGTCTGGTCTTGATTATGTTTTTCTGGCAAGCAGCGATTTGTTGAATGCGCCATTTGCAACCCTTAAATCAGAAACATCGCGCCGTTTGGCGGATGCGGGCCGCAAATCTCTTTTACTTGAACGACCTCTACAACCCAGCAAGACCGGAATTGATAATGGAAAATAGCCGAAATCTTTTTATCACGATCGCCCTGTCGATCGTTATCCTTACGGGATGGCAGTTTTTCTATATCAACCCGCGCATTGAAGCGCAGCGCATTGCAACGCAGGTTGAGCTCGACCGCAAAAAAGCTTCGGGCGAAGTGGCCGCGCCGGTCATTGCGCCAAATGCAGATGGCACGGTGCCAACGCCATCTGGAACAGATGCAGTGCCGGGGCAGACTGTCCCAACAGCAACTGCCGCAGTCAGCCGTGAAGCTGCAATTGCCGGCCAGCCACGTATTGTGATCGACACACCGAAACTTGGTGGCACGATCAATCTCCAAGGCGCACGTTTTGATGATATTGTGCTGAAGGACTACCGTGTTGAAGTTGCAAAAACGTCAGACAATATTGTTCTCTTGCATCCGGCCAATTTACCGAACGGATTTTTTGCGGAAACCGGTTATACCGGCACCGCCGATGCTGGAACGCTGCCCGGGCCGGACACGCTTTGGGTGAATACGGGCAATGCCACGCTTAAAACAGACGCGCCTGTTACACTGACCTACACCAATGACAAAGGGATCGCGTTTACCCGCGTTATTTCAATCGACGCAAATTACATGCTGACAGTTGATGACAGCGTGAAAAACTCCTCTGCCGCCGCTGTTGCGCTGAACGCCTATGGCCGCGTTACGCGCTTTGATAAGCCGACCACACCTTCCAATTACATTCTGCACGAAGGCCTTATCGGTGTAACCGGCGAAGAGGGCTTGCAAGAGATCGACTATTCCAAACTGGAAGACGACAAGGAAATACGGCCAGGCAAATCCACCGATGGCTGGCTTGGTATTACCGACAAATATTGGGCGACAGCGATTGTCCCGCCTTCTGTTGCACCGTTCCAACCGCGTTATTCACATTTTGATGGTGAGCGCCCGCGTTTTCAAGCCGATTATTTGTCAGATCCGGTATCAATTGCGCCGGGAGCAGAAACCAAGTTCCAAACCCGCGTTTTTGCCGGCGCAAAGGTTGTGAATGTGATCAATGCTTACGGCAAGGATCTTGGAATTCGCCAGTTTGATTTGATGATCGATTGGGGTTGGTTCTACTTCTTCACTAAGCCGATGTTCGTGTTGATTGATTACCTTTACCGCCTTTTTGGCAATTTTGGTATTTCGATTTTGCTGACAACCGTTATCGTCAAAGCCATCTTCTACCCGCTCGCCAATAAGTCCTATGTGTCGATGGCGCGCATGAAGGTGGTGCAGCCGAAAATTATGGAACTGCGTGAAAAGTTTGCTGACGATAAAGTCAAGCAGCAGCAGGCCATGATGGAGCTTTACAAGAAAGAGAAGATCAATCCGATTGCCGGTTGCTGGCCGGTGCTTATCCAAATTCCTGTGTTCTTTGCACTTTACAAGGTGCTCTATGTTACGATTGATATGCGCCATGCACCATTCTTTGGCTGGATTCAGGATTTGGCAGCGCCAGACCCAACCTCGCTGTTTAACCTGTTTGGCCTGATACCGGTGACACTGCCGCAGTTCCTGATGGTTGGCATTTGGCCAATTATAATGGGCATTACAATGTTTGTCCAAATGCAGATGAATCCGCCGCCGCCTGACCCGACACAGGCGATGATTTTCAAGTGGATGCCATTGGCATTTACGTTTATGCTTGCGGCTTTCCCCGCTGGCCTCGTGATTTACTGGGCGTGGAACAATTTGCTGTCGATCTTGCAGCAAGGCTTCATCATGAAACGGCAGGGCGCGCGGATTGAACTTTGGGATAATCTCAAAGCATTGTTCACACGAAGTGCCAAGCCTGAGGGCAAGGTGTGAGTGAAGGGCCTCCGGTTTCGCCGGAGACTTTGTTTGGCAACCGCTGGACATTTCTGCGTGGAATTGTTGCACTGGAGCATTTGCCGCCGGAAGGCCCGCCTGAAATTGCATTTGCGGGGCGCTCCAATGTCGGCAAATCCTCGCTGATCAATGCGACGCTCAAGCAAGGTGGCCTGGCGCGCACATCCAACACGCCGGGCCGCACACAAGAGTTGAACATTTTTGTGCCGGAAGCCGAGGCCTTGGCAGGCCAGGAGCCGCCGCTCGCAATCGTTGATATGCCGGGTTACGGCTATGCTGAAGCGCCGAAAAAGATGGTTGAACGCTGGACGAAGCTGGTTTTTTCCTATCTTCGCGGACGGGTTACGCTCAAACGTGTTTTCGTGCTGGTTGATGCGCGGCACGGCCTTAAAGCCAATGATTTGGATGTGCTGGCGATGCTCGATAAGGCCGCCGTATCTTACCAAATCGTGCTGACCAAGACTGACAAAATCAAACCGCCTGAAGTTGAAAAGCTAATGGTGGCAACCGCCGAGGCCATCCGCAAACGTCCGGCTGCCTTTCCGCAGATCATTGCCACTTCTTCTGAAAAAGGTGGCGGCCTTGATGAGCTGCGCGCAACGATTGCGTCGCTGGCTGAGTGGAAAGTTAAGGCTTAGGTGCGTGGCAATATTTGCCTAAAGCAGTACCAAGCAAAGTCCTCAGTGAGAAATAATCTATCCTATTAGTCATCCCCGCATTTATTGCGGGGACCCAGACTTCCTTGGTTAAGCCATTGTATTTAAACAAGTCTAGGCCCCCGCACAAAAAAGAGGCGGGGGTGACTAAGATTTGAAATTGTGCGGTTTCAACTTTAAAAAAGTGAGTTGTTGCAGCCGCAGCACTTGCCCGCTAATTCAAGAATCACTGTTTTCGCGCTGAGTGGCCCCAATGACCGGCACCGTTATCGACCCAATCGACAGCCTTGATCCTGCAACGCAGGCCCGCGTTATTGCCCAAGCCCTGCCCTATATGCAGCGCTATGAAAACAAGACCATCGTAGTGAAATATGGCGGACATGCCATGGGCGATGCGGCGTTTGGCAAAGCCTTTGCGCAAGATATTGCGATGCTTAAGCAATCCGGCATCAACCCGATTGTGGTGCATGGCGGCGGCCCGCAAATTGGTGCAATGCTTGAAAAAATGGGCATTAAATCAACGTTTGAAGGCGGCCTTCGCGTCACCGATGCGCAAACGGTTGAAATTGTGGAAATGGTTTTATGTGGTTCAATCAACAAGCAAATTGTTGAGATGATCAACCGCGAAGGCGAATGGGCAATCGGTCTTTGTGGCAAGGATGGCAATATGGTCTACGCCGAAAAAGCCCGGAAAACCATGCGCGACCCTGACAGCAATATTGAGCGGGTTATCGACCTTGGCTTTGTTGGAGAGCCGGTTG
>JANMFT010000213.1:0-3026 GCA_031374255.1 Limoniibacter sp.
ATTGAAACCGTACATAAAATGCGGCCTGGGCCAAACGGGCCGCAAGCCGTGAACAATGATGATCAGGCGCAAATCACCTGCCGGTTTGAATCGGGCGCGATGGGATCGCTCTATATCAGCCGTGTCGCAACAGGCCGTAAAATGGGCTACGCCTATGATATTTACGGCACCAAAGGCGCGATACGCTTTGATCAGGAGGATCAAAATGCGCTGTGGCTTTACAAAGGATCAACGCAGCGACCGGCAAGGGTTCACCAAAATTCTAACCGGCCCTGAGCACCCGGATTACCAGCCGTTTTGTTTAGGCCCCGGCCACGGCACCGGTTATCAAGACCAGATCATCATTGAGGCGCGCGATTTTTTGCAGGCGATTGCCACCGGTAAAAACATCTGGCCGACATTTCAAGACGGTCTCATCGTTAACCAAATCATTGAAGCTGCTTTCGTATCGCATCAAACCCGGCGCTGGGTAGAAGTCGCTTCAGTTTAAGACTCTAAAATTGAAAAGAGAATTCATATGAAAAAACTATCATGGGGCATGATTGGCGGCGGCGCAGGAAGCCAGATTGGGCCTGCCCACCGCATCAGCGCCGCTATGGATGGTCTTTACACCATGGCCGCCGGTGCGCTTGATATTGATGCCGCCAAAGGCCGTGAATTTGCAGTGTCTCTTGGGATTGCACCCGACCGCGCCTATGGCAATTGGCAAGAGATGCTGGCAGGTGAAAAAGACCGCGCCGACAAAATTGATCTCGTCACCGTCGCAACGCCAAACTCGACCCATTACGAAATCACCAAGGCCTTTCTTGAAGCTGGCATCCATGTGCTGTGCGAAAAGCCGATGACGATGACTGTGGCGGAAGCCGAAGAGATTGTCGCCACTGCCAAACGCACAGGCTCGATTTGCGCCGTCAATTACGGCTACACCGGCTACGCGTTGGTGCGCCAGATGCGGGCGATGGTTGCGCGCGGCGATATTGGCAAAGTCCGGCTGATCAAAGCTGAATTTGCCCATGGCTTTCACGCTGATGAGGCAGATGCCGACAATCCGCGTGTGCGCTGGCGTTATGATCCAAAGCTCGCCGGTATCTCGGCGCAGTTTGCCGATTGCGGCATTCATGCGCTGCATATGGCGAGTTATGTTTCGGGCGAAGAGCCGATCAAACTATCGGCTGATTTTATTTCGGCGTTACCCAGCCGTACGCTGGAAGATGATGCGATGGTATCTTTCAAAATGAGCGGCGGCGCGACTTTGCGGTTATGGACGAGTTCGGTTGCCGTTGGCAGCATGCACGGGCTGAACATACGCGTGTTTGGAGAAACCGGCGGGCTTCGGTGGGCGCAGCAATGGCCGGACCAATTGTATTATACGCCTCTCAACGGCCGCACCGAAAACATCGAGCGCGGCGGGCCGGGCCTTGCACCTTTGGCTGACCGCGCCTCACGCGTGGCGATTGGCCATGCGGAAGGTATGCCGCTCGCTTTCGCCAATATCTATGCCGATTTGTGGGAGGTCATCAGCGCCAAGCGGGAGAATCGCACACCTGATCCGCTGTGCTGTCATTATCCTACCGCACATGATGGCTTAGTGTCGATGGCGGCAATTAGCGCAGCCGTGGAATCGGCTGGTAATGGCGGCGCTTGGACCGATGCCAGACCGGCTTCAAGCATTTAGCAAATGGGAGTTAAAACCTAAACGCGTTAACACTTAATCGTTTGCGTGACGCTGAAGCGCATCCACGCCGGGAAGAGGTTTGCCTTCCATCCATTCCAGAAACGCGCCGCCTGCTGTGGAAACGTAAGTGAAATCATCTGCAACGCCAGCGCTGTTAAGCGCTGCTACTGTGTCGCCGCCTCCGGCAACTGAAACCAAATGACCCGCGCGCGTTCGCTCGGAAACAATGCGCGCTGCAGCAACGGTTCCCGTATCAAAAGGAGCCATTTCAAATGCGCCAAGAGGGCCATTCCAGATTAGTGTTTTGGCTTCATCGATTGCACCGCGGATGCGTTCAATCGATTGGCGGCCAACATCAAGGATCATGCCATCTGCCGGTATGGCATCAATGCCATAATGCCGCGATGGCGTATTGGCTTCAAAATGCCAGGCAACGGTTGCATCAATAGGCAAAATGATGGTGCAATGAGCGGCCTCTGCTTTTGCAATGATCTTGCGTGCGGTATCAGCGAGACTATGTTCGCAAAGCGATTTGCCAACTTCAAAACCTTGCGCCGCAAGAAACGTGTTGGCCATGCCGCCGCCAATCACAAGAGCATCCACTTTGCCAACAAGGTTCATCAACAGGTCGATTTTCGTTGAAACCTTTGCGCCGCCGACAATGGCCACAACAGGACGGGCCGGTTTGCCAAGACCTTTTTCCAATGCATCAAGTTCGGCTTGCATGGTGCGGCCGGCATAGGCTGGCAGCAAATGTGCGAGGCCTTCGGTTGAAGCATGGGCGCGATGTGCTGCGGAAAACGCATCATTGACATAAAGATCGCCATTGGCGGCGAGCGCTTTGGCGAAGCCGGCGTTATTGCCTTCTTCACCAGCATGAAAGCGGGTGTTTTCGAGCATCAGCACATCGCCGTTCTTCATGGCGGCTATGGCAGACGCGGCAACATCGCCAATGCAATCGCTAGCAAAGGCAACGGCTTGGCCAAGCAGCTTTGCAGTTTCGGCAGCAACGGGCGCAAGGCTCATTTCGGGCACGACTTTGCCCTTGGGCCGGTCAAAATGCGCCAGCAAAATGACTTTCGCGCCTTTGGCAGAGAGTTCTTTGATGGTTGGGAGCACGCGCTCAATACGGGTGGCGTCTGTGATGATGCCAGCTTCCATCGGCACATTGAGATCAACCCGCACAAGCACTCGCTTGCCGGTGAGAGATTTAACATCATCAAGGGTTTTGAAGCTGGCCATTGGATATATTCCGAGAGTTTAAGTTTGGCCGGAACATAGCCAGCAATCAGTCGAGTGCAAGCAAAACGTTAATCCCCGCCGCCACCATCACCCCCGGAATCGCCGCCAT
>JANMFT010000126.1:0-3854 GCA_031374255.1 Limoniibacter sp.
GAACCGCTGGCGGTTGTTCCCGAAACATTGGTAGTCTCTGTTGCAATGGTCGACCAATTGGCGATGTCGGTGCCATTAATACGCATTGTCAGATCATTAAAGTCGAACTCGCCGGATTTATTGTCACCATCCTGCGCCGTAAACCGGATCGCCATGCTTGTTATTGCGCCGCCAAGATACGTCGAACATGTGCTGACAGCACCGCAATTCAACGTCATCAAAGGCCCGATTTGAAACGGATTGCCGCGCCATGCGGCTGGCGTTCCGGTGTTCTGAAACCCTTGGAACATCGTTGAAGGATTAATAAACTGATAATAAACGTTGCCATTTGCGCCGGTCAGCACAATCACCACGCCGCCAGCCTCGGGATAGGTTGAAGGGATCGTGAGGCTGGTGCCGGGCACAGTTTTGGTGAACGTTGTGGCCAATGCGGGCGATATAAAATTGAAAATCAACGCCAGCATGAACAGCAGTGCGGGTAGCGCTCTTGTGAAAACCGGTGTCAGACATGAGCTTTTTTTCATGGGCTCACACCGCTCAATATTTGCCGATGACATTGAGGAATACCCCCTCATCGTCTTGCGTGACATCGGTGAGATCATCGGAGAAACGGCCGAAATTATAGCCGATACCGGCCTTCAAATTATCGCTGACATGGTAATAGACAGCCGCCAGTGCGCCAAACCGCGTTGATTTTGCCTCTGGCTGATGGAAAATGCGGCCTTCAAGCAGCAAATCCCAGTTTTTGACGACATGAAGATCAGCTCTCAAAACGCCAAGATGCGCTGAGGCTGATGCAAAATCCTGCGGCGCGCGTGTCACAGAGATTTCGCCATAACGAAAGCCGTATTTCGCGCCAAGGCTCACATACTCATTCAAGTCATAAATGAAGTCAGCACTGATAATGTGGCTGCGTTGAGCCGGGCCAAGCACCGTCCCTGTGCCTCTGGCCGTTTGGTCAGGGCCGGGCAAATCATAAAGGAACGTATATTTGAACAAGGCGTTCAGCCGGTCATTTTCAACCGGGCGGTAAGCAAAACCAACACTGGCCTCAACATAATCACCATCAAGAACACTATCCTGATCTGAATTTGAAATCACAGCATCAGCATTGATTGATAAGCGCCAATCCGGGTTGATGGTGTTCACATAGCCTGCCGACAGCAAATATGTCTCGCGGTTGCGTGTGCCGTCTTCTGAGGTTTCAAAACGTGCTTCGCCGCGTAGCCTTGCATTAAGGCCCTCTTCATCGTGATAGTTCAGTGCGAAAGACGGCGCATAACGGTCAAAGTCACTAGCGTTGGGGTCAACAATGCGTCCAATTTCAATGCCCGCAGTCGCGGTCAAATATTTATCGGGCGTATAGGTCACACCATAGGTCGAGGCCAGCGAACGGCGGCGGCCAAACATATCATAGCTGTTCTCAGTGAAAGTCGAGAGCACATCATTATGCTTCATACGCGAACCAAGAACGATGCCTCCAAGATCAACGCCGGAAAGCGCAACATCATCTGTGCGGTCAAAAGCCCGGTCGGGGTCTAATTTATATCCGACATAGAGATGCTTATCGGCAGACGGATCATAGGTCAGCGCCGCCAGCCCTCCAAGGCCGGTGGTGCCTTCTGAGATTTCGGCTTCCAAACCAATTTTGTCTGTGAGTTTGACCTTCGCACCAACGCCAATCCGGTCATTACGGCGCACAGTGCCACTGCGGTCAATAGTTACCTGACCGAAAGTATAAAGCAGCGTGTCTTTATTGGGCGAATATTCAATTTTAACGCCAATATCGCCGCGGTCACCAAACTGCGGGGTTTTGGCCGTCGGGGTTGCAAGTTCAACATACGAGCCGCCGACCACAAAACGCCATTGATCATTGGGCTTATAGGCAAATTCAGCGTCGGCCTTATCGCGGCGCGTGCCGTTGTCACTGTCAAACGATGTGTAACCAAACCGCGTTGATAATGTGTCCGTTAACGCCGCATCAAAACCAACGCCCCACTCGGTCTGGGTGCGGTCAAACGACTGGTCAAGTGTGGTAAAGCCGCCTTCATAATGATCATAAAACGCGGTGACATTGCCATTCCAGCGCGGATCAAAATCTGACAAAGCAGCCTGTGCTCTGATCTTTACGGCATTGGCGGTTTTTGGCTTACCGGCAGAAATTTCATCATCAATCCTCAAGCCGCCATCGGTCGATACAGAGCGGCCGAATCCGGGGCCTTTGGTTTGAGCATAATCAACCTGAACAAAAGTCTTTTCAGATTTTTGGAGGCGAATATCAGCGCCGAGCATTTGCTGGTCAGCATTGCCGGTTGTTTCGCTCATCCCAATAGCACCAATCCGGACAGTATCGGTGACCCAAGCCTGAATACGCCCGCCGTAGGACGTGCCGTCGATTTTGCCGAGGCCCGGCGTAAATTCGTAAGCGACCGCAAGGCTCGCATCCGCGCCGCCTGTTGCAGTGTCGCGAACCGCTGCATCTGAAGCAGCTGCGCTCGATGACAAGGGCGCGGTTAAAAGCACAATGCCTTGAACGTAGTCGATAGTGTAATCTTGGCCCGCAACCAGCGTGCGGCGGGAGATAATACGCCGCGTCGCCGGATCCGAAATCACAACTGAAATGGTTTCAGAACCGCGCGTGACATCCTGTCGTTTTAAAAAATAAACCGAACCACCTGTGCCACGGAATACATCGCGCTGCGGCAAGGTGCCGGGCTGCGCGCCATAAGCTGTTACCTCGAAGCGACGCACACCGGAAGGCATTTGTGTCGGCGAGCGATACACCGCCTGCGCCCCGTATAGCGCGCGCTCGCTGCGCACCAAACCATTGCCTTCAATGCGGCTCTTATAATTACCCCACATCACGTGGGAATTTTTGTTTTCCAGCCGGACATAAAATTTGCCGGAAGTGGGCGCGTCTTCAACAGATTTGGAATCGTCGCCATAAACCGGATAATAATCATCAGGATCAATGCGGCGCAAAAACTGGCGCGGGTCTTTGTCATCAAGGCCCTTAAACAAAGTCGAGAGTTTACCCTCACCGGTATCGAGCGCGGCAGTGAGTAAAGTGCTGCCCTTGATGCGGCCCTTCAAATAAAACGCAAAGCGTCCTTTGGTGTAAACATCATCATAACGCTCAGGGTCTGCCGCTTCGACAGCATCAGAGGCAAACCGTTTGCCAAGCGTCAAATCAGCAATCGCAACCGCGAACCACTCGGCTTTCGGGATAGTGATTTCACGGCCGAAGCTGATGCCGTCATTTTTGCCATAGGAGATCGCAACATCAACAACATGGTCGCCAAACGGCAAAATGCGCTGCACAACAAAAGCGCCCTTGCTATCCACCGGTATGGTTTCGCCAAGTGCCGTAACCTCATGTCCGGCGGGAACATCGCGCCCGTAAATCGTAACCGCGCCGCCTTCGACCGGAATATTGCGGAATGCGGTACCATCAGCCAGCGCACTGCCAGCTGCCTTATCGACAACAGTGCTTTCAAAGTCAGTACTATGGCCATCTTCCGGAATGTCGCTTGATACGACTTTATATGAAACCAGCGGTACATTGCGTTTTACTGTTTCGTCAAAGCGGCCATTTTCATCGTAAACCCGCAAAACATAAATGATCGAAGCATCGTCTTGCAGCTCGTCGGGAACTGTCCATTTCGTTTTGGCGTTTATGGCGGCTGGAACAGTTGCAACCAGCTTACTGTCCGATTTACCAATGCCGCTTTCTGCCAAGCGTTTTTTGTTGCTGTATACCAGAATTTCAGAACGGCTGACCCACCCCGGATAATTGGATGCAGCAAGAAAAGTGATGGAATTTTCTTCAGCTGTAGCCGCCGTACTTAAAACCG
>JANMFT010000296.1:0-3619 GCA_031374255.1 Limoniibacter sp.
CCGCACGATGCGCGTCGGCACACTCGCGGCAAGCTCGGGCAGCGCCTTACGGCGGGCAATAATGTGGCGCACTCCAGCCAAAATCACCGGCGGGCGTATCGACCTTTTCGGCATTTTTCGCCAAAGCCCAATCCATTTTAGGCCGGTGCATCCAGCGATTATCATGGGCTTTTTCTGGGTCTTTCAAATAGCTGTCATCATTGAGCAGCCCCAACTCATCGCCCATATAAAGCAGCGGAATGCCGCCGAATGAAGCAATCAACGCATTGCCCAAAAGTATGCGCTTTATCGCCAAATCAATTGCGTTTTTGTCTTTCGCGGCAAACGCTGTTTCAAGCCCCGCTAAACTGGCAAAAGAGCCGGAATTGCGACGATCACCCGTTGCTTCGTTTTCTTGAAACAACGCGCCGCGCGCAAAGGAACCCGGAAATTTGCCAGTGTAAAAATCAGCAAGAAACCGCCGGTGCCCAGGGCCACTCATATGCGGAAAAGCACCGGCATCTTCTTCTGTGATGGCCCAGCCAATATCATCGTGGCAGCGAATGTAAGTTGCCCAAGATGCATTGCGGAAGCTTGTCGGAAAATGCGCCGACAGCGTATGTGTCATCAGTGCCGTGTCGCCGGTCGCCAGCGACGACCAAAACTGCACCATCACATTGTTATGGTAGGCCAGATTGCTTTCGCGGCCTTTATGGCGACCAGCCCCTAGATAGGGCACGAGATCACGCGGCGCGACAATGGCTTCGGCCTTATGGATGACGGCTGGCGCGGCGATGCGATTTGCTGCGCGCAGAGCCTGCAAAACATCATGCACTTCAGGCAAATTTTGGCAATTTGAACCAAGCCGCTTCCACATGAAGGCAACAGCGTCGAGCCGGAGAATTTCAGCGCCTTTATTAGCAAGGTTCAAAATTATGTCGACCATTTCCAGAAACACATTCGGGTTTGACCAGTTCAAATCCCATTGATGCTCGTTGAAGGTCGTCCAAACCCATTTTTTCATACCAGGGTAGTAGGTGAAGCTGCCGGGCGCAGTCGCGGGAAAAATATCGATGAGTGTTTTCTCGTAAGCCTTAGGCGTCACGTCGCTGTCAAACATCCAGTAATAATCTTGATAGTGCTTGTCGCCCGCGCGGGCCTTTTGTGCCCACTCATGTTCTTTGGCGGTATGGTTGACGACCAAATCAATGCAGGTCGAAATGTCTTCGGAGCGCAGTTTGGCGGTAACCGTCTCAAACTCCGCCATTGTGCCGAGTTCAGGGTTGATCGAGCGGTAGTCTTGCACTGAGTAGCCGCCGTCGGAGTCGCCCGAGCGCGGCTTCAGGCACGGCATAAAGTGAACATAGGTGACACCAAGCTTTTTCAAATAATCAATATGTTTGGGAACATCTTTGAGCTTGCCGGAAAACCGGTCGATGTAGAAAACATAGGCCACCATCTCTTGGCTCAAAAACCAATCCGGATTGAGATCCCGGACGAGATCCAGTTCTTTAAGGTCGGCGGGCCGCTCAATCCAGCGGCTTTCCAAAAGTTCAAAAAGCTTTGTGGTAAAAGAACCAAAATCCGGACGGGTTCCGTAAAGCCGTGTAAGCGGCTCCAGCAAGTCTGTCAGTGAACGCGCCTTGCGCATTTTAAAAATGCGGGCATCGAAGTTTTTGGGCGCGGTTTTAGGCTCAATCGGTATTCCCACCGCTGCTTTTGCCATTGTCGAAGTCCCCAAATGCGCGCGGGTTTTGCCCGTCATTAATTCCAGCACAATACGGATTTGAAGCTTGATTTAAAGCGCTTTGGCGGAATTATTTGCGTAGGTTTCAGCCAAACAAAAAAGCCCGGCGCGATGGCCAGGCTAAGGCCTTGGCCTAAAGAGAAGGCCGCTCACGATGCAACTATCTTGCATGTATATGCGCCATTCTTGTTTGCCGTTCGTGAAAACTGCATCGTAACCATCCCAGCCATCTTGGCCGACACCTTTGAAATCAAGCGACAGCAAATTGCCTATTTTTTCGAACTCGCTGGCCATAAGCGGAAATTGATTGCGCACCGCCTGACCAAGTTCGGGAGTTAAGCGCGTTTCATCGAAAATCCCGCGCAATGCGTCTTCTATCAACTGGCGCAAAATTGCCTCGCTGGTTGGGAAAGGCATTTCTCGCGAAATTCGTTCAGCAAGCATTTCGATGGATTTAGCTGCATCATCCGGTGAGATGCGCTGGGCATTAATTTCATGTCCAGATTGATGAAGCGTCAGTTGTAAAATAGTGTCTGAAACATCGCGCTCAAAACTGACTTGCAAAGGCATATGTCTGCAGAAGAACTTATCCGCCGCTTCCGGAACCATCGGAATAAACGGCTGACCCGTCAACGAAATCTGAATGCAGTTTTCGCGCAGCTCAACTGTAACAATTATTCCATCATTAAGCCGGTAAAACCCGCAATATTTCGTGAGAAAAATAGCATCGATCACAATCTCAGTTCTGGGTCTTGCTTGTTCATAAACTTTCCATGCGGTTTGGTCAGATGCAGCCTGTGTCATGGTCATCTCCTTGGCAAGTTGGACGAGGGTTGCGACGGATGCTTCGCCGCCGGTAAGCTCGGCACGAAGTTTCTCAATCGTTTCAATGCTGCGATCAATCCGGTCGCGTTGCCGCGTCAGCGTTTCAGTTTGTGCCGAAAGCACACTTTCAAGATTTGTTTCTTTGCCTGCCAACAGTTCGGCAATCCGTGCCAAAGAAAGGCCGAACCCCTTGAGAATGATCACTTCGTTGAGACGCTCAATTTCTCGTGCACCATAAACCCGCCAATTCTTGAAGGTGCGGTAGGGCGTGATGAGTCCGTGGCGCTCATAAAGCCGCAGTGCTTTGACACTGAGTCCTGTCTCGGCTGCACATTCGGCTGCACTCAGCGTAAATTCGGGCGTGGTATTTTCCATAAAACGGTTTGTAAGGTATGCCCTAAGGTTCGGCGCAAGCAGAAATTTTACAAGCCTAACTTTTTCATGGAGATTTATGCCGAATGCAAAAAGCCCGGCGTGATGGCCGGGCCTTTCGAAATATAAAAGTGAAGGTGCAGAAACTTACCGTTTCGAGAACTGGAAGCTCTTACGGGCTTTGGCTTTACCGTATTTTTTACGCTCAACAACGCGGCTGTCGCGTGTGAGGAAGCCGCCCGGTTTCAGCACAAGACGAAGGCCCGGCTCATAATATGTGAGGGCTTTTGAAATGCCGTGGCGCACAGCACCGGCTTGACCGGAAAGGCCACCGCCAGTTGCGGTTGCAACAACGTCAAACTGGCCGGTACGGGCAGCAGCAACAACAGGCTGCTGAACAACCATCTGCAAAACCGGACGCGCAAAGTAGGCAGAGAAGTCTTTGCCATTGACAATGATTTTGCCTGAGCCGGGTTTTATCCAAACTCGCGCAATCGCATTTTTGCGTTTGCCGGTCGCATAAGCGCGGCCTTGCTTGTCGAGCTTTTGAACATGAACCGGCGCTGCGGCAACAACTGCTGCTGCCGGTGTTGTGAGTGAGGCGAGTGAAGAAAGATCAGCCATTTATCAGGCCCTTACGTTCTTGGTGTTGCGGGCAGCAAAATCAACTGTGACTGGCTGTTGGGCTTCGTGCGG
>JANMFT010000330.1:0-16316 GCA_031374255.1 Limoniibacter sp.
ATCAACGCCGCGCGCGCCCAACAAATTCCACATCGCCATTTCAACCGCGCCGGTATCAGACGCAGGCACAATGCCGATGCGATAATCAGAAGGCACACCCAAAACCGCGCGGGTTTTATCGATGGCTTCGGCGAGTTTAGCTTTGCCCTGTTTCGCGCGGTGCGAGCGGCCCAGCGGCGCGTCTTTGAGATGGTTTAATGACCAGCCCGGAATTTTGGCACAAGGGCCGGATGAGAAAAGGGGGTTGTGCGGGCGCAGGCCCGGCTTGTTAGCAAACAACATTTGCTATCCTTCCAGATAGAATTGCCTGCCGTTGGGGGCAGGTGTCCCGCCTGCGGAATTACGGAAGCCTCATGTCGCCGTCAAGATGAAAAATGACGTGAACGCAAAACTTTTGAACAAACAAAAATGGCCCCCGAAGGAGCCATTTTAAATCATACTTCTATAATCCTACCAGAGCGCGTAACGCACACCAACTTTAAACTCATGACGGTCAAATCCTGCGTCCTTGCCCTGTGTGCCGGTCGCGCCGGCAGCAATAGACGCCGCATCAAACTTGAACTGATTACCTGAAGCAATTTTGCTGTAGCGATAACCGACATCGAGTTTCACATTTTGAGACATTGTATAGCCGATGCCTGCCATCGCGCTGTAGGTCAAACGCCAATCAGATTCGCCTGCATGGGTAACTGGTGCAATGGCAGTAGCACCAACGGGGCAGGCTGATGCACCCGGTACGCAATAGAGCGAATTGGTGAGGGTGCCGTAAGTAATTCCAGTAAACCCGATACCTGCGCCAAGATAGGGCGTCACACCCACATAGGTGCCCAAATCAACATAGGCGTTCGCCATCAACTGATAGGCTGTGTAATCTTGAGTATCATTTGAAGCGCAAGTCGTTCCGGTGTAGGCAACCAGCGTCGAACAAGGACTTAAACCAACAGTAGTGCCCGTAAACGCACCAGAGAACCGTTCTGCGGTGCCGTCCATACGGAACCAGTCGTTAAACTGATAACCTGCTCCGACACCAACTGAAATATCGGCATCGGTGGAGCTCGTAACAAATGTTTGCGGGCTGTATAACGTGGTTGTCGGATCATATGTGCGATAAGTGTGCGTCCCGCCATTATAGCTTGCAGCATAACCAATATCGCCGCGAATATACCAGCCATTGCCAATTTCAACTGGCTGATAGTCCGGCGCCTGTTCAACAAACACGGGCTGATCCAAATCAGCGGCGATACCGCTGGACACAAAGCCCGCAATTGCAATCCCTGCAATCAAAGCTGATTTTAACACGTTCAACATTCTGGTTACTCCGCAGTGCCGCTTTCAGTTTACGGCAACCCAACACCTGATTTTTACAGTGTTAACCATGCGGGTTAAATTGCGGTTAAGCATAAGAACAATTTTCAAAATCATTTTCACGAAAAGTGTTTTGCCAATCAAAAACGAAAAACCAGAGTGCAAGGCACCCCGGTTTTAAACACATCAAGACTGGAGATCTTGGAAAGTATTATTTGTAAACAGGCTGGTAGTCCGGCTGATAATCCGGCACGTGTGAGCCGCCACCGCAATTGCCGCCGCCGAATTTATAGCGTGCGCCGACGCGGAAATCATGGCTTGCCATGCCTTTATCGTGGGCCGGACCGGTGGTGCCCGCTGAACCCACCCCAAACATTTTGCCGCCTTCAATTTTGCGGTAGCGATATCCGGCATCAATCGCCACACAATCCGAGACGTCATAGCTGGCACCCGCCATAACGGCATAGGTGAAGCGCCAATTTGCGGCACCCGGATGGGTTTCGTCAGGGTTTGTCACAACAGTTTGGTCAAAATCATTATAAAGTGTGCCCCATTTAACATGGGTTCCACCAATACCGGCACCAACATATGGAGTGAAACCGTTGAACTTGCCGAGATCAATATAGGCGTTTGCCATGATTGACAGCGCATTGAGAGACTGTGTGTCGGTTGTCGCACAGGCAATTGGTGCGCCGCCGCCAACCGGGGTACAAGTCCCGACCGAAGAACCATTAAAGTTAGACTTCGTGAAATAATCTGCAGTCAAATCCACGCGCAAATAATTTCCAGTGTCGTAACCAATACCAGCACCGATTGAGTAATTGTCTTTCAACTGGCCGCGGAGCAGACCAGAGCCTATCAAACCGGCAGCGGTCGTCACATATTCGGCGTCGACGTCGCCCTGCATCGAATAACCAACATCGCCGCGGATATACCAACCGCCCTTTGCAACATGTTCAACGGGCATGACCGGCTCTGGTAAATCAATCACAGGCGGGTCGATGATATCGGCCGCATTGGCAATCGAAGCAGCGCCGACGAGAAAAGCGACTGATGCCGCCAGAAGAAGTAGCTTGCGAGACATAACCATATCCTTTGTCCAAAACTAAAGCTGCCAATGCCAGCTCTGTGTTGCCATGGATAATGGTGCGTAAAGGTTAAGTTGCGCTTAACTCTGTTGATTAACCGTGCCGGTTAACCGTAAATATAATATAGATTGAATCTATGCCGCTTCACGAAAACGCGAAATAACGTCAACAAGTTCATTGACGACATTTTCAACCAATGTCTGGTCGTCACCTTCAGCCATAACGCGAATGAGCGGCTCGGTGCCTGACGGCCGGATCACAAGACGGCCGTTTTTACCTAAACGTTCTTCTGCGTCCGCAATGGCCAACTTAACTTTGTCCTCTGCCAAAGGCTGGCCGCCATTAAGGCGTACGTTTTTGAGCAATTGCGGGACAGGCTCAAACTGGCGGCAAATTTCGCTGACGGGTTTACCGAGCTGCTTCATGCAAGAAAGCACCTGCAAAGCTGAAACCAGCCCGTCGCCCGTCGTGCCAAAATCAGACAATACCACATGTCCGGATTGTTCACCGCCTATGTTCAACCCGTGCTGGCGCATATGTTCCACTACATAACGGTCGCCCACCTTGGTGCGGTGCAATTTCAAATTCATGCCGTGCATCATGCGCTCAAGCCCAAGATTGGACATGATGGTTGCAACAAGGCCACCACCTTCAAGCCGCCCGCTTTCGTGCCAAGTGCGGGCAATCAGAGCCATAATCTGGTCACCATCAATGATGGTGCCGGTTTCATCCACAATGATCACGCGGTCTGCATCGCCATCAAGTGCAATGCCGATATCTGCCCGCACTTCATGCACCTTGCGGGATAAAGCTATCGGGTGGGTTGATCCGCAATCCAAGTTGATATTGGTGCCGTTTGGCTCAGCACCGATGGTTACGACATCGGCGCCCAGTTCCCAAAGTGCTGCGGGCGCAACTTTATAGGCCGCGCCATTGGCGCAATCGACAACCACACGCAAACCTTCAAGCGACATGTTGCGTGGCAAAGTGCGCTTGGCAAACTCAATATAGCGGTCAAACACGCCATCAATACGTTTGGCCCGGCCAAGCTTTGAGCCAGACGGCATCGGAATCCCGCCAACGCTGTCAACCAGATCTTCGATTTCCTGTTCAATATCATCGCTTAATTTATAGCCGTCAGCGCCAAACAGTTTAATCCCGTTATCATCAAACGGATTGTGCGATGCGGAAATCATAACACCCATATCGGCGCGCAATGAGCGTGTCAGCATCGCAACCGCCGGTGTGGGAATTGGCCCTAAAGGGAACACATCGACGCCAGCCGACGTAAAACCGGCCATCATGGCATTTTCAATCATATAGCCTGAGAGACGGGTGTCCTTGCCGATGACCACACGCATACGCTCAGCTGTGCCAAGCCGGTTCTTACGGAACACAGTGCCGCAGGCGATAGCCACACGCATCGCCAGCTCCGGGCTCATCTTCGGCGAATTGGCACGGCCACGAATGCCGTCCGTTCCGAAATACTTTCCTGCCATTTATTATATCCCCTTAGCCGGGAGCTTATGCGCCTCAATTTGAGACAACTTAACTCAAAAACTGTGAAGCTTTGTTACTAATAAAACAGGCTGCCACCAAGGACAGCCTGTTTTATTTGATATGGTTAAGCACCGTGCGAACGTATGGCGCGTATGTTAAGTTTGTGTTTGCGGCTCCATACCGCCGTCACCGGATTTTTTCTTACGCCCGCCAGTTCCGGTTTTTGGAACTGCGGAGCCACGGGCCGGTGCGTCCTCATCGCCGAGATCACGCGCCGGTTTTTCGCCGCGCATAATGGCTTTGATCTCATCGCCCGACAGCGTTTCGTATTCTAGCAAGCCTTCGGCGATAGCAACAAACTCATCATGACACTCGGTCAGGATTTTGCGGGCTTCCACAGTGGCCGTATCAACAAGGCGCCGGATTTCAGCATCAATGATCTGCGCCGTTGATTCAGACACGTTGCGGGTTTGCGCAACCGAATGGCCCAAAAACACTTCCTGCTGGTTTTCACCATAGGCGACATGGCCAAGCTTGTCAGAAAAGCCCCATTGCGTCACCATGGCACGCGCCAGTTTCGTTGCCTGTTCAATGTCAGATGAAGCGCCGGACGTGATATTGTCTTTACCAAATTTAAGTTCTTCGGCTACGCGCCCGCCCATCATGATGATCAAACGCGACACCATGTATTTATAGCTCATCGAATATCTGTCGCCTTCCGGCAGCTGCATCACCATACCCAATGCACGGCCACGCGGAATAATCGTGGCTTTATGGAGCGGGTCGGCCATAGGCACTTTCAGTGCAGTGATAGCGTGGCCAGCCTCATGATAAGCCGTCAGTTCCTTTTCTTTGACCGTCATCGCAGACGAGCGGCGTTCAGCACCCATCATGATTTTATCCTTGGCGTCTTCAAACTCTTGCATGGTGACAAGACGTTTGATGCGACGCGCCGCCATTAGTGCCGCCTCATTGACGAGGTTCATCAAATCAGCACCCGAAAATCCGGGCGTGCCACGTGCCAGCGTTTTCAAATCCACGTTTGGCGCTAGCGGTACGTTTCGTACATGCACCTTCAATATTTTTTCGCGGCCAACCAAATCAGGATTTGGCACCACAACCTGACGGTCAAACCGGCCCGGGCGCAATAAAGCAGGGTCAAGCACGTCCGGACGGTTGGTCGCCGCAATTAGAATTGTGGTTTCATTGGCCTCAAAACCATCCATTTCCACCAGCAGCTGGTTCAGCGTCTGCTCGCGCTCATCATTGCCGCCGCCAAGACCGGCACCGCGGTGACGGCCGACCGCATCAATCTCGTCGATAAAAATGATGCAAGGCGAGCTTTTTTTAGCCTGTTCAAACATATCGCGTACGCGGCTTGCGCCAACGCCAACGAACATTTCCACGAAATCAGAGCCTGAAATCGTAAAAAACGGCACATTGGCTTCACCGGCAACGGCACGGGCAAGCAGTGTCTTACCTGTGCCCGGAGGGCCAACGAGCAGAACACCGCGTGGAATTTTGCCGCCAAGCCGCTGATATTTTTGCGGCTCGCGCAAATAGTCAACGATCTCTTCCAGATCTTGCTTGGCTTCATCAACACCGGCCACATCGGCAAATGTCACACGGCCTTGTGCTTCGGTCAGCAATTTGGCTTTTGATTTACCAAAGCCCATCGCGCCCCGCGAACCGCCCTGCATCTGGCGCATGAAGAAAATCCAGACGCCTAAAATCACGATCATCGGCAGCCATGACAGCAGGATACCGAACAATGAGTTTGAACCATCGGTGAGCGGTTTGGCCGCGATGACAACACCTTTGGCTTCAAGGCGTTTTACAAGCCCGTCATCGCCCGGTGAAAACGTCGAAAAACCATTGCCCTGATCGCCGTAAGTGCCGACGATCTGGTCGCCGGAAATCGTAACAGATTTCACACGGCCTTGATCAAGATCCGTCAAAAACTGCGAATACGGGATATCCCGGCCTGCACTTGCGCCGCTTTGCGGCTGCGAGAACAGATTGAAGAGTGCGATGAGCAGGAGGCCGATCACGGCCCATAGCGCCAAATTACGGTAATTCTGGTTCATAAAAACCTCACAGAGGCAGCGGGTGCGGCCTGAAAAGCATCGTTAGAGACAAGATAGGCGCGTTGATGGCGAATGCCAATGGTGGATAGTAAATATGGGTTAAATTGCCGCTTTTATAACGGCATTAAAAAGGCTTTTGCGCCCACAAGTTTTGCCAAGGTGTTGGCAAGCGGTATCATGGATTTGGCACAAAAGGTTTCGAACGGTGAAACTTTTAAGTTGAGCCACTGCCTGTGTTGATGCCGCGAATCTTGTTTGGCAGAAATTCCACCATCAATGCGCACAAACCGGCAGCGCTGTGCTGTAAACGCTAGGCCATTATTGCCCGCATCCAATAAGTCTGACAGCTGTGCACCAATATGCTCCGGTGCAGGATATTCAAACTGCCCGAGTGTGGCGGCGAGATAGCGAATTGCTAAAATTTCAGCCGCCCTGTTACGGACCCGCGGGCGCAAAATTGTAATGGCTTTATCTTCGCGTTCAACGTTTAGCGCGATAAATTCCGCTGCTTGTTCCACCAGAACATTGCGCGCCTCCGGTGACGCCGGAATTGATATGACGCCTGTGCTTTCAGCACGAACCCGCGCCCGCTCAAACCGCATGTCTTGATTGGTCGGATCATCGGCAAATGAGATTTTGTTGGTTGCCAAACACGCCCGCAAGTCAGCGCGGGAAATGCCGAGCAACGGACGCGAAATTAGCGTGCGGCGTTGAAACAAAACATCGTTTTCCATATGCGATGCTGCACCTCGCGCATTGCGCATCATTACAGTTTCGTTTTGATCATCCAGCGTATGGCCAGTGAGGAGGATCTTCGCGCCAACATCTTCAGCTGCATCAGCCAACAAACCATAACGGGCCAGCCGCGCGGCAGCCATAATCCCTGTTTTAGGTTTATCACCCTCCCAAGACATCAAACGCCACGGCAGTTTATGTTCAGCGCAATAGGCTTCAACAGTCGCAGCTTCGGCGGCAAAGCCATGCCGCAAGCGATGATCAACGGTTACGATGTGAGGCTTTGGCAATTGCCGACTTTGCAGTGTCGCCAGCCGGTACAAATCCAACAAAGCCATCGAGTCGCCGCCGCCGGAAACAGCAATTACGATTGATGCGCCACGACCGGCATAGTGATCAAAAATCGAGTGGTTTAAAAGCGCGGCCATTTTGCAGCTCTAGCGCTTAGTGGCCAAAAATTAAGCCAATAATCAACACTGCGCGGCGGCTTTTTCAGTATCAATCCGCGACTTTAACGCAGCATCGGCATTTGGGTAGCGTTTCACAACTTCTGAAAATGTGGCGCAGGCAATATCGTTCTTCTTCAGTGCCGCCATTGAAATACCGAGCTTAAGCAATGCTTCCGGCGCACGTTCAGACTTCGGGTAATTGCGGCTGATCGCTAAAAAATTTTCGGCGGCATCAGCGTATTTTTCTTGGCCAAGCTGGCTTTCGCCCAGCCAATATTTTGCATCCGAAGCCCGCTTACTTTTCGGAAAACGCGAAACGTGTTCTTTCAGAGCACTTTCGGCCGCTGAATAATCACCGGCCAAAACCAGATTATACGAAGCGTCAAACAACTCACCGTCACCCAAACCAGCTGGAATGGCTGCGCCAGCAACAATGTTACCATCTCCCCCAACCGGATTGCCGTTTTGGTCAGCTTCTAAAGTACCGAGGTTCTGTTCGGGCGTACCCAAAGACGGGTCAACCGCCGGATCAGTGGCGGTTGCAACATTGGTCTGAGGATCAGTTTGCGGCAACACATTGGTCGCATCGCCGCTTTGTTTTGGTGGCGCACCGTTGCCGGCTTCCAGTTCTTGAAACCTGAACTCATTATCCTTTTGTTGCTTTCGCAGCATTTCCTGTAATTCAAGGACAAGGAAATTCAGCTCTTCTACCCGCCCGTTCATGACGCGCAATTGCTCTTCCAATTGGCCAACGCGCGGGTCTGCTGCTTGCACTGGAACGATCAGGCTTTGTTTTGCAAGCGGCACATTCAGTGGCGGAACTGGCATTTGCGCCATGGCACCGAAGGTGCCACAAGCCAAATAAATAACCACAAGACCTGCAACAATCGAAGAGATTTTACGCATCAACAAGAGCATCCTGCCAAGGTTCGTTTCTAGTTGGTTCAGCTTACGCGCCGCCGCCAAGAACGGTCACAGCACGGCGGTTCTGGCTCCAGCATGAAATGTCATCGCACACGGCCACCGGGCGTTCTTTACCGAAAGATGTGGTTTTAATACGGTTGGCAGCAATGCCCTGCCCGCTCAAATAGTCGCGGGTGGCAGCAGCACGGCGGGCACCAAGCGCAATATTATATTCACGCGTGCCGCGCTCATCGGCGTGACCTTCAACGGTAATCGCATAGTTCGGATATTGGTTCAGCCATTGTGCCTGACGTGCCAGTGTCGCTTGAGCGTCGGCGCGGATGGAGGATGAATCCGTGTCAAAGAAAATGCGATCGCCAACATTAACCGTGAAATCCTGGGTCGAACCCGGTGTTGCAACACCATTTGCACCACCATTGGCACCAAGGCCCAAATCAGCTGCGCTGTTCATGGCCGGCTTTTTAGCACAACCGGTTACGGCCAAGGCAAGAAACAAAGCAACCATAGCTGGGTTGCGGGCGAGAGTAACGAAATGGCGCATGGGAACTCCTGCGGCTTTTGAATGTCTATTTAAGCGTCTTATTAACCCTGACAGGCTTAACCGCCGCTTCACAAGTAAGGTAAACAAGTGGTAAATCAGGGCTTTTCACGATTTTTTGAACGCAATTTCTATAGCATCAGGCAATAGGGCAAATTGCGGCCAAAGCGCGGCGTTACTCCAAAATGGGTGACCAAGCCGGATCAGAGCCAAAATTCGGCGTTGTGACTTTCTGTTCGTTACGGCCCGACAGATCGATCGAATAGAGACGCGGCCCGCCGGAACCAGCCGGCTCACGGAAGAACATTAAGACGCGTCCATTGGGAGCCCAAGTCGGCCCTTCATTATGAAAGCTCGATGTCAAGATCCGCTCACCAGAACCATCAGTGCGCATAACGCCAATGGCAAATTCGCCGCCGGTTTGTTTTGTGAACGCAATCAAATCCCCGCGCGGTGACCAGACCGGCGTTGAATAGGAACCTGCGCCAAACGAGATACGGGCTTGACCGGAACCGTCAGAGTTCATCGCATAAATCTGTGTTTGTCCACCACGGTCTGATGTGAACACAATTTTGCTGCCATCGGGTGAAAATGACGGTGACGTGCTGATCGAGTTGGAATTCGTCAATCGCTGTGTGGCACGCGAGCGCAAATCCACAATGAAAATATCCGAGTTGCCATCATCACGGTTGATCGACAGCACCACGCGCTGGCCATCGGGCGAAAAGCGCGGCGCAAACGTCATGCCCGGAAAATCACCCAAGAGTTCACGCTGGCCGGTTTCAAGCTGCAACAAATATACGCGCGGCTCGTTGCCGCTAAACGACATATAGGTGATTTCCTGCTTGCTCGGCGAAAAGCGCGGCGTGATCACCAGATCATCGCCATTGGTCAAATAACGCACATTGGCGCCATCTTGATCCATGATAGCCAAGCGTTTTGTGCGCTTATCTTTCTTGCCGCTTTCATCGACAAACACGACGCGGCTATCGAAATAGCCTTTTTCGCCGGTCAAGCGCTCATAAATAGCATCGGCAATAATATGCGCCACGCGCCGCCAATTGCCGGCATCAGTGGTAAATTGCTGGCCGTCAAGCTGCTGTCCGGCAAATGTATCCCACAAACGAAACTCGGCGCGAAGCCGCCCGCCTTCTTTTACGACACGTCCGGTTACCAGTGCCTGCGCATTCAAAACCGTCCAACTTTTGAAATCCGGTGCGGTATCAGGATTGCTGATTTGCTCGATGAACGCCGCTTTATCGACCGGCGCAAACAGGCCGGAGCGTTTCAAATCAGCGGCAATCACACCGGAAATCTGCGCGCCAAGCTCATCGCCCGAAATCATATCGGTGATCGCAATCGGCAAGGGCTGCACATTGCCTTGGTTAATATCGATTTCCACCAGCGCGCGCGCAGGTGTCATCGCAGCTGCGAAAACCACCAAAAGCATGCCAAAAATAAGCGTGAACCGGTTGCGTATCATCATCATGGGGCTAGTCCTGAACTGTGTATCAAAGGGCGAAAGAAATTTGGATTTGATCATCTAAACAAATCCTGCGGGTCGAAATTCACTTTTACATCCTGCCAGGTGTCATATTTATCGGCAGGCAAATTATAGGGGGCGCATGACAGCACGGCGCGGCGGGCCGCTTCTGCCGCCGCGCGTTGAACGCCGCTGCCACCGCTGGAGGTAATTTCAGGCGTGCCCTCAACCTCGCCGGATGGAGATAGTTTGATTTGCACTTGCACTTTCAAATCCGCAGCATCATCGGCGCCAAATGGCGGATTCCAGCAGGCCTGAATTTGCTGGCGCAACGCATCCATTTCACTGGCCGAAAGTTTCGCGCCGCCGGTGGTTTTTTTACCGCCCAGCGATGCTTGATCGGTGGATTTTTTCGCGCCACCGCCAGCGGCCTTTTCTTTGTTCAAAAGGTCAGCAATATCGTTTTCGAGGCTCTCATTCTTTTCTTCAGAAGCCTTTTTCTTGGCTGCCTTTTTAGCAGCTTCATCTTTGCGATTTTGCGTTGCGGCTGATTGCGCTTTGGCTTCAGCTTCTTTTTCAGCCTTGGCTTTAGCGTCAGCAACTTTTTTAGCTTCGGCTTTGGCTTCAGCCTTCTTGGCATCAGCTGCTTTTTTGGCCTCAGTTTTTTCGGCTTTGGCTTTCTCAGCTTCGGCAGCCTTTTCGGCTTCAGCTTCAGCAAGCGCTACTTTCTCAGCTTCAGCTTTTTCGGCAGCAGCTTTCTTTGCCTCAGCCTTTTCGGCCTTGGCTATTTCCTGCTCAATTTTTTGAGCGTCAGTGACTTCTGGCTTGGCCTCCGGTTTAATTTCCGGTTTGGGGTCGGGCTTTGGCTCCGGCTTTACGTCAGGCTTAGGCTCAGGCGTCACCTCTTGCTGCGGCCTTGTTTCCGGCGCAACTTCAGGTGTCGGCTCTGATACAGGTTTGGTCTCAGCCTTTTCAGGCTCGGGGCGTTCCGGCGCAGGCGTCGGCGTGGGCTTGGCCTCCGGCGGTGGCTCGGTGGTTTTCTCAATCGGCTTTTCCGGAACATCCGGCACAGGATCATTTTTCAGATCCTTGGTATTTTCACCAGTTTTTTGCGCATCTGCCACAACGTCAGGACGACTGGTTGGCTTTGGTGCAGCTTTATCAGTTTTGGGCGCATCTTTTGCGCCCTCCTGAATTTGGGTCAGTTCTTCAATAGGGATGATATCAATCGGCATCGCCTCAACATCAGCAACCTGCATAGCGCCGGGTGCTGACATGGTCACAACAACCAGCGCCAGAAAAATGCCGTGCAACACAATTGATGATGAAAAGCCTGTTTTCATGGGCCTAAGTGCCTTGCTCCTGCAATGAAACAAGACCAATATTTTTAAAACCTGCGGCGTTCAAACGGCCCATGACGCGCAAAACCGTACCATAGTCTGAGGCTTGGTCACCGCGCACAAAAATGCGCTCTTCATAGCCGGTTTTGGCAATCGCAACGAGACGCGGCACAATATCATCAATGGCAACTTCGGTTTCCTGAATGAAAACCTTGCCCTCATTATTAATGGAAACCGTGATCGGCTCGGTCTGCGCGTTCATTTCACTGGCTTGAGTTTCCGGCAAATCCACCGGTACGCCAACGGTCATGAGCGGCGCTGCCACCATAAAAATAATCAGCAGCACCAGCATCACATCGACAAATGGCGTGACGTTAATATCTGAAATCAGCGAATGACGCCGACGGCCGCGCCCGCCCCGCCTTTGATATCCGCCGCCCTTGGAGGAAGACATGCCCATGGATTAAACCACCTTCCCTGCGCGTTCATCAATCTGCCGCGACAAGATCGACGAAAACTCGTCGGCAAAGCCTTCAAGCCTTCCGGCTATTTTTGCGGAATCGCCGGACAATTTATTGAAGGCAATCGTTGCTGGAATAGCTGCAAGAAGGCCAATAGCGGTTGCAAGCAAGGCTTCTGCAATACCGGGAGCAACCACCGCAAGATTGGTCGATTTCGAACCTGCAATCGCCTGAAAAGAGGTCATGATACCGACGACCGTGCCGAAAAGCCCGATGAACGGTGCAGCCGAGCCAACCGAAGCCAAAAAGCCCAATCGCCCTTCAACATGCTCCATCTCACGGGCAATTGCCAAATCCATGGCGCGGTCGATACGGGTTTGCAGGCTGATGGGTGATTTCGCGCCACGTTCAAATGACTTTTTCCATTCCCGCATCGCCGACATAAAAATCGCGCCCATACCGGATGTCTTTTTTTCTGACATCGAACGGTAGAGATCTTCCAGCGATTGGCCCGACCAGAAAATTTCTTCAAAACGGTCAAGCGATCCGCGCAGTTTTTTCATCGCCAGCAATTTATCGATGACAATAGCCCATGTCCAAACCGACGCCATCAAAAGGCCGACCATAACGGCTTTTACAACCCAGCCGGCTTGCAGAAATAAAGCCAAAATTGAAAATTGGCCTTCGGGGGCCGCGAGCGCAATTTGCTCCATGTTTGATCTCTGTCCCAGATAATATGTCGATTGTGGCGGGAAATGATTTCTCCCACCCATCGTGCTGCGTTGGCCGCCGGGCCTGCGATGCGCTTCTCGTTTGCAAATTTGGTTAAACGATGACGGCCTGCGCTTAACCGCCCCGGCCATTAACACTAGCGCAGCTATGGTTAACCAAGCGCTAAAATAGTGGTTTTAGTTGGCAAATCAGACGGTTAAAACCGGTCTCAGCCTTGTTGCCCAATCCTTCGGAAAGCGGCGAGGCCTGCCCTCCGGTGTCACGATCGCGGCCTCAACCTTGGCTGAAATAAGGCGGGCGTCTGTTTGGGAGGTGGTTTGGCGCAGCATTGTCTGGCTCATAATAATCCGCGCACCGCTGATCTCGTCGGTCTGCGTTTCAACTGTGACAATATCGTCCATGCGCGCAGGCGCGGCAAACTCAATCTCCATCCGCCGCACCACCCAAACCAAGGGCTGTTCTCCCGCAGCCAGTTCTGTGTGGTGAATGCCAGCGAGTCGCAAATAATCAGATCGCCCCCGCTCCAAGAACTCCAAATATCGCGCATGATAAACAAAGCCTGAAAAATCTGTGTCGGCATAATAAATCCGTGCGCGGTAAGCATGGCCCGTTTCCGTCAGCCATCCGGCCAGCTGATCTTCACCTTGATCATTCAATTGTCTTTATCCTGCGCCAAGCGTCTCTATAATCAACCATACTGATTTGAGCCAAAACCGGAAGACCGCTACCAATTATGACATCACGTCTAAAACGCCTCGGCCTGGTTGCAGCGCTCACATTGGCTAGCACGACGGCATTTGCAGCACCGGTCACTTTTAAGCGCGGCGTGTCGATGGAACTTTGGACAAGTTGGCCAGCCGAGACCGAATGGTCAAAACCGGAAGTGTTGTTTCCGTTTCCGGAATGGCGACGGAATGTAACGCCGGATGCTCTTAAAGCACTCAAAACCGCTGGCCTCGACTTTGTCCGCCTGCCCATTGATCCCGGCGTGTTTATCTCGCCGCAAACCAAGGATTTGCGCGAACGCCTATTTACCGAAATCGAAACAACTATCGCTGATCTCAAATCCGCCGGTCTTAACGTCATCATTGACCTTCACACGATACCTGATGGCGGTGGCAAGCGGCCCGGCGCAATTGAAGCTGTGCTGGCAAACGACGAATCCTTTACAGCCTATTCCGCGATTGCCGCTGACTTTGCCAAACGTTTTGCAAACACCTCAAACGTCGCGCTGGAATTAATCAATGAACCGGTGATTGATTGCGAAGGCGCAACGCCCAAACGCTGGCCCGCAATGGTTGGCCGCCTTCACAAAGCTGCGCGCGAAGCCGCACCTGATTTGACACTGGTCGTCACAGGCGGATGCTGGGGCGATGCAGAAATGCTCAAAGATCTGCCCAAATCCATTACCAATGACAAAAACGCCATTTTCTCGTTTCACTCTTATGCTCCGTTTTTGCTAACGCACCAAGGAGCAACGTGGGCTGGCGATTTTATTCCGCTAGTGACCGGGCTTCCGTTTCCGCCGGATCGTTATAGCGAGGCCGATCTGAAATCTGCGCTCAATGCTGTCGAAGCCAATATCCGCGCTAAAGCGCCTGCACACCGTGTTGACGGTATGATTGCTTATCTTGGTGAGCAAATTGCTGAAATCAATTCAGCAAAAAAACTTAAAACCGAAATCGAAAAACCGTTTATCGCTGCTGCTAAATTCGCTAAATTCCGCAAAATCCCCGCGGAACGCATGATTCTCGGCGAATTCGGCATGATCAATCAAGAATGGGGCAACCCGTCAAAAATGCCGGTTGATTGGCGGGTCGATTACATACGGCAGATCAGACAATTGGCCGAGACCAAAGGCTACGGCTGGTCAATCTGGAGTTATTCAGGTGCCTTTGGCATTGCGCAAGGTTTTGGCGGCGAGGTGATTACTGAGCCAATCATTGAACGCGTTTTGGCCGACAAGTAATCAATAGCTGTAACCCTGCGCTTCCATTGCTGCCATGGCCGGGTCACCGCGTTCGAGAGCTGTTTTCAGTTTGCTCAATGCACGGCTTTCAATCTGGCGCACACGCTCCTTGGAGATGCCAAGTCGCTCACCCAAATATTCCAGTGTCGCTGAATCTTCTGACAAGCGCCGCTCTTTGATAATCCGGAGTTCGCGCGGGTTGAGTTCCGACAAAGCCGAATTCAGCCAGACATTGCGGCGTTCGGTATCAATCATAGTGGTAACAATTTCTTCGGGCAGTGGCCGGTCATCAACGAGAAAATCCTGACGCTCAGCGCCGGCTTCACTGTCATCGCTCACGGGAGCGTTGAGCGAAGAATCCGGCGATGAAAGCCGCGAATCCATCCTCGCCACATCAGCAATCGACACGCCCAAGGCCGTAGAAATCTGGGTATACAGCGTTGCAGTATCAGTCTGCTCCACGCCGCGATTAATACGCGCGCGCAGGCGCCGCAAATTGAAGAACAGAGATTTTTGCGCAGACGAGGTGCCGCCGCGAACAATCGACCAATTGCGCAAAATATAGTCCTGTATTGACGCCCTGATCCACCACGTCGCATAGGTTGAAAACCGCACATCGCGGTCAGGCTCAAACCGCGCCGCTGCTTCCAGCAAACCGATATGGCCTTCTTGGATCAAATCGCTGGAGTTCAAACCGTAGTGGCGAAACTTCGTTGCCATTGAAATTACCAGGCGCATATGGGCAGTGGTGATTTTATTCAGCGCATCCTGGTCTTTTGTATCACGCCAGCGCACAGCCAAATCATGCTCTTCTGAGCGCTCCAAATAGGGCGCACGCATTGCGGCGCGGATCATTCCATTATCAGAAGCGTTTCGTGACATGTCCAACCCCTTACAATTGTTGCTGAAGATTTAAGGCGTTCAGATACAACGATGATACGGGGATAAAGTCGCAGCGGATCACATCACAAAAGCGTCATCGGAAACGCACAAACACAAAACCCGGCATTGCTGCCGGGTTTTAAAACATCCATATTGTAGGTTGCCTTAAGCCGCTGCAGCTTCGTCTTCCACTTCGGTTTCCAACTCTTCTTCAGCATCAACCTCATTGGCTGCTTTGCGGCCGCGTGGGCCTTTTAGCAGATTGGTCTCAATCAAACGCACAGCCTCGTTTTCAGACAGTGACCGCACCGCTGAAACTTCGCGTGCCATACGGTCAAGCGCGGCCTCGTAAAGTTGACGCTCGGAATATGACTGCTCCGGCTGATTGTCCGCGCGGTATAGATCACGCACCACTTCAGCGATAAACAGCAAATCGCCGGAATTAATTTTGGCGTCATATTCCTGCGCACGGCGTGACCACATGGTGCGCTTGATGCGGGCACGGCCTTGCACAACACGCAAAGCGCGCTCAACAAAATCGGTTTCAGCCAATTTGCGCATGCCAATGGATTGCGCTTTGGCAACCGGCACTTTCAAGCGCATTTTATCTTTTTCAAAATCAATCACAAAAAGTTCCAGCTTCATGCCGGCCACTTCCTGTTCATCAATCGCCACAATGGTTCCAACACCATGCGCCGGATACACAATCTGTTCACCTGTCTTGAAACCATGACGGGATAATACTGCGGGTTTTTTAATGGCAGCCATTGGTATTCAACGCTCCTGTTTAACGGTTCGGGCTCTTTTTGAGCCTCGTAGGCAA